>JAENWQ010000165.1 GCA_016649855.1 Actinomycetota bacterium
CGGCCGGCTTGGTCGCCTTCGTGTTGGCACGCACGGCCTTGGTCACGCTGGTAGCAGCGGCCTTGACCTGGGACCTAGCGGCCTTCGTCTGCACGATCGCCGCCTTGGTCGGACCAGAGTTCTTCACCTTGGTCGACAGGGTCTTCCCGCGCTTGACAAAGTCCTTGTAGTACTTCTGCGTCACCTTCTTGTCGGCCAGCTTGCCAGCGCCCTTCACCTTCTCGAGCGCGAACTCACCTGCTCCGACGGAGGCGTAGAAGATCTCTTTTGCCTTCGCCATCGATGTCACCTCCTTCATCACAACTCGGACCTTGGGGTCTCATCCGGCGTGATGCCCGGGCGGAACCCGCAGCTCTCTATTAGGAATGACGGGAAGACGGAGGCTCGCCGGGTCCCGTCGGCGCGTGCGCCGCCGAAACCCAACGCCGGGTGGGGGGTGAAGAGGGTCGCTCCGAACTTCCCGTCACGCTTTGTCACTTCTTGCTCTCTCCCGAAACTGTTGGCACGGTCGCGGCCTTCTTGTGAGGCTGTTCGCTCTCGTCCTTGAAGGACCGGTAGATGTCGATCAGCACCTGCTTCTGCCGCTCGCTGATCGTTCCGTCCCTCAGGATCTCTCCGATCAGATCGTGCTCCCTGTCCTCATCGAGGATCCCGGCCCTCACGTAGAGCGTTTCCGCCGAGATGCGCAAGGCTTTGGCGATCGCTTGAAGGATCTCCGCCGATGGTTTCCGCAGGCCACGTTCGATCTGGGACAGGTAGGGGTTGGAGATGCCGGCGATCTCCGACAGCTTGCGGAGGGAGAGGCTCGCGCCGCGGCGCTGCTCCCTGATGAACTCGCCGAGCTCGCCGAGCTTCATGCGTCCCTGCGCCATCGGTCCCTCCCCTCGGTCTCTCCGGTCTCATGCTCTTTCGCTAACTATTAGAGCACACTTGCATAACAGTTGCAAGCACCGAGGGGGTGCAGGGGTTGGGCCTTGCTCAGCCCAACTCGGCTTCGCCCGAGACGTATCTCCTAACGATCTCAGCCTGGATCGAATCGATCACGTCATGGATCCTCTTGCGTTTGGTGGACAGGTTGGTCTCGTGCTCTGCCAGCGTCGAAACGATGCCCTTGATCTCGTCGGAGGTCAGCTTCGGGAGCTTCGCGAGGGTCTGCTCTCCCGCGATCTCCTCGATCCGCCGTCTGGGCACGTCCGCGTTCCTCGGCACGGTGGAGCCGGGCGCTCGGTCCGGCAGCGGATTGTCTCCCCGTGGCTGAAGTTCGGCTCCCAGGATCTCCGGCAGCCGCTTGACGATGTCGGAGGCATCCTCCGAGCCACCGCTGCGGCGTTCGAGCTCGGCCGTAAGGATGTCGATCCTCGCTTGAGCGAGACGGCGTTCGAACGAGATATCGCCCTCGCCCTCGCGGGCTTCCGAGCGCATCTCCTTCAGTTCTTCAACCGATCTCTTGGTCAGACCGGCGTTATAGGAAGGGTCGACCAGACGATCGAGGAGGCGCTGCTGCTGGTGTTCTGCCATAGGGAGAAAGTATCGCGCCGCTAGAAGCAGGCCGCGGCGGCGATCGGGTACGGGTTGACCGCGGAGCCGCCGCCCGGGTGGTACTCGAAGTGAAGGTGAGGGGTCCCGGCGGCGTTCCCAGTGTCCCCGACCTCGGCGATCTGCTGCCCGATCAGGACGTGACCCGAGGTCACGATGTTCCTCTGATGGTGCATGTACCAGTAGACGTTGCCGTCGTCCCCCGACAGAGACATCCAGTTGCCGGCCGTGTCGCCGTAGCCTGCGAAGGTGATCGTCCCGCTGACGATGGCGACCGTCGGCTGACCGAAGTTGGCCATGATGTCCACGCCCTCGTGCGTTCTGCCCCCCGAGCGCGGATAACCCCATGAATCGATGAAGGAAACGGGGCCCGACACGGGACAAGCCAGGTCGCCGTGGAAGGTGGGCGCAGGTGACGACGGACCGGAAGAAGGCGCGGGCGCGGTTGATTGCTCCTGGGCGTCGAGCTCGGCCTTGAGCTCTTCCCATTCCGCGCCGACCGCGTCTCGCTTCGACTGCAGCTCGTCGGCTTTGGCGGCCATGGCCTTCTCGGCCTCGGCCAGCTGCTTGTTCTGCTGCCCAAGATCAGCCGCCACCGCGCTGAGCTCCGTCTGGAGCCTCGCGAACTTGACGAAGGCTCCGTTGTCGTGCTCGGAAACCTTGGACAGCAGCTCGATACCGTTGGACAACTCGCCGAAGCTCTCGGCGCCGAAGAGAGCCTCGATCGTCGAGGTGTTGCCGTTCTTGTAGAGGATGGTCGCGGCCTCGACAACCTGATCCATCATCTCCGTCTTCTGCTTCTCGAGGTACTTCTGGCGTTCCTCGAGCTGCTGGACGCGGCTCACGATCTCTTCTTCCTGGGCGTGCAGATCCTCGAGGTCTTGAGTGGCCGCGTTGAGGTCATCCTGGATCTCGTTCATCCGGGCCTCGATGTCGGAAAGCTTCTCCTCGCCGGTCGCCACACCTGAAAAGGCGGGCACCAACCCCATCAGGAGAAGTCCGAGGGCGACCACGATACGGGCCACCTGGGAAGCGTGCCTTCTAGAATTCAACGGGTGCAACGGTAGCACAACCGCACAAAGACCTCCCGTAGACTGAGGATATGAGAGGTGTCGAGGACTATCTCGAGGAGATCAAGCGGCTCGAGGAGGACAGCGAGCGCATCACCGCAACGGTGGTGGCCAGGATCCTCGAGGTATCGCTGCCGTCCGCATCCGAGATGCTCAAGCGGCTCGCTGGTGAGGGCTACCTGACGAAGGAGAAGGGTGGTTCCATCCTCCTCACCCCCGATGGACGGAGGCTGGCGCACACGATGCTCCGGCGGCACCGGCTCATCGAATGCCTCCTCGTCCAGCAGCTGGGGATGGCCTGGTACGAGGTCCACGGCGAAGCGCACAAACTCGAGCACGCCCTGTCCTCGAGGGTGGAGGAAGCGATGGCCAAGGCCCTCGGGTATCCGGACTACTGCCCGCACGGTCATCCGATCTGCCCGGTCGATCTCCGCAAACTGAGCCGGCTCTCTGACTTCAACACGGGAGATGGGGGGGTCGTGTCCCAGATCTCGGAACTCAAGGAAGACGTGCTCCCCTACCTCGACAGGATCGGCATCCGCCCAGGGGTCAAGGTCATGGTCATGGAGATCGCGCCGCTGGACGGTCCGATGACGATCGAGACCCAGGAGGGCTCGGTGGCCATCGGGCGAGAGCTCGCGGCGATGGTGCGAATCGAAGACGACGCTACAAGCCGAGTGTTTTCCCGATGATCTCCTTCATGATCTCGGAGGTACCGCCTCCGATCGGACCGAGGCGCGCATCGCGTAGAGCACGTTCCGCAGGGAACTCTGTCACGTACCCGTATCCGCCGTGGATCTGCACGCATTCGTCGGCGACCTTGAAGGCAACCTCACTCGTATAGAGCTTGGCCATCGCCACCTCGCGCAGTGCATCCTCACCCGAAGCGATCTTCCGGAGAGCGTCGTACGTCATCGCACGACCGGCTTCGATGCGCGTCGCGATGTCGGCGAACCGGTGCCGCCAGACTTGGAACTTCCCGATCGGACGTCCGAACGCCGTTCGTTCGAGCGCATACTGCTTGGCGATCTCGTAGATGTGCTGAGCTCCGGACGATTGTCCGAGCGCCATCGATACCCGCTCCCACGCGAAGTTCTGCATGATCGCGTAGAAGCCGGAACCGACCTCGCCGAGCCTGTGTGAGTCGGGGACGCGAACGGAAGACAGGGTCAGTTCCCCCGTCTGGCTCGGTCGCCAGCCGAGCATCCTGATCCGCTTCTGCTCGAAACCGGGAGTACCTCGCTCGACCACGAAGAGCGTCAGTCCCTCGTGGCCCGCGTCCGGATCGGTCTTGGCGGCGACGACGACGAAATCAGCCCACGCCCCGTTGGTGATGAAGGTCTTCGATCCGTCGATCACCCAATCGTCGCCGTCTCGGACCGCCCTCGTCTTGAGCCCGGCGATGTCGGACCCGGCATCGGGCTCTGTGACCGCGAACGCGCCGATCGACTTCCCTTCGATCGCAGGGGTCAGCCACCGCTTGTGCTGCTCGGCAGAACCGAAGTTCGAGACGTAGAGACAGGCGAGGTCTTTGTGAGCCCCGAGTGCGGCCGCCACGCCGCCCGAGCCGCACCTGGCGAGCTCCTCGGTCACGACCGCGTCGGCGATCAGATCCGGCCCGGAGCCACCCACCTCCTCGGGGAACTTCATGCCGAAGAACCCGAGCTCGCCCACGCGCTCGAAGACCTCCCTGGGGAACGCTTCCGCCTTGTCCCATTCCTGAGCGTGAGGAACGAGCTCCTTCTCGACGAACGCGCGCACCGAGCTCCTGAGCGCTTCGTGTTCCTCACTGAAGAGCGCGTCGCGACCGTCGCTCGGTTGAGCGGCGCCGAACCGGTCGCGGCTCACAGCCCCTCCATCCGGCCGATGACCTCTCGCATGACCTCGTCGGTACCGCCACCGATCCTGATCAACCTCGAATCTCGCCACGCGCGCTGGACCGGGAACTCCATCGAGTAGCCGTATCCCCCGAAGATCTGCAGGGAGCGGTCGGACACCTTCCAGGAGACCTCACCGGTGAGGAGCTTCGCCATCGATATCTCGCGCACCGGATACTCGCCCCGGTTCACCTTCCACGCGGCGAGATAGACCAGTTGCTGAGCGGCCTGGATCTCAGTCGCCATCTCGGCGAGCGCGTGGCGCACCGCTTGGTGTTTGGAGATGGGCTTGCCGAACGTCTTGCGCTCTTTCGCGTAGGCGATCGCCGCATCGAGCGTGCGCCGAGCGCCGACGATCGTGCCGGCCGCTCCGATCAAGCGCTCACCCTGGAGCTCCCAGGAGATGTTGTAGAAACCCTCGCCTTCGTTGCCCAGCAGCGCATCGTCCGGCAGGAACATGTCGGTGAAGGAGATCTCCGCCGTGTCGGATGCGTGCATCCCGAGTTTGTCGAGGGTTCGTCTTACGTGGTAGCCGGGAGTATCGGTATCGACGATGAAGAGCGAGATGCCCTGGTGTCCCGCGTCGCGATCGGTCTTCGCGACCAGCGTCATGCAATCAGCGCGCTTGCCGTTGGTGATCCACAGCTTGGCTCCGTTGACGACCCAGCCACCCTCGATCTTCTTCGCCGTTGTCTTGATCCCCGCGACATCGGAACCGGCATCGGGCTCCGAGATCCCCAAGCAGAAGATCTTCTCGCCGCTGATCGCGGCGGTCAGGTACTTCTTCTTCTGCTCCTCGGACCCGAACTTATGGACGGGAGGAACCGCCATGTCGGTCTGGACCGCGATCGCCATGGCGACGCCGCCGGAGTTGCACCTGCTCAGCTCTTCGGCGAGAACGACGTTGCAGAGGTAATCGCCTCCGCCGCCTCCGTACTCCTCGGGATAGGAGAGCCCCAAGAACCCCAGCTCTCCCATCCTGCGGAAGACCGAGTCGGGAAAGTAGCCCTCCGCTTCCCACTCGTCCGCGTGAGGTGCAAGCTCGCCATCGACGAACGCACGCACGGACGTCCGGAGCTCGTCGTGATGGGATTCGAAGGGCCAGGCCATCGTGGGCCGCAGCGTATTACGGTGGCGGTATGTCTGCTCCTCACGATGAGATCGCGCCGGTGAGCTTCCTGCTCGGGACCTGGACGGGCGACGGCCGGGGCCACTACCCCACGACCCCGGACTTCACCTACGAAGAAGAGGCGACGTTCGAGCGCCAAGCTGGTGGAGGCGACCCGGCGGATCATCGAGGTGGCCGGCGACGAGCTCAACTACGACTTCTTTATGGCCGCAGCCGGTCAGGGCCTCGAACACCACCTCAGCGCGACGTTGAGGAAAGCCTGACCGAGCACTGACTCGCTATCAGTCGTCCTCGAACGCTGCCGCCAG
>JAENWQ010000249.1 GCA_016649855.1 Actinomycetota bacterium
ACGAACGGACCGTCTTCCGAGATACCCCGCTCGTCCACCGCGATCCCCTCGAGGACCAGCTCGGCGAAGGAGTCGAAAGTCCCCGACTCTTCGCCCGGCGCAGTGATCACCAGAGGTGCGTCCGGATAGGGAGCACCCGGAGCCTTGAGCTCGTTGCCGATGTCGTCGGCATCCGACCAGTTGGTGAAACCTTCGGACTCGGGTCCGAGGAGCGCGTACAGATCGGCGAAGCTCAGGCACGTCACCTGATCGTTCTCGGGCGAGGTCAACACTGAGATCCCGTCGATGCCGACCTTCAGCTCGATGAACTCGATCCCGTTCTCTTCGCAGATCGGTGCTTCCTCGTCCAGCTTGATGGGACGGGATGCATCCGAGATGTCGGTCTTCCCTTCGCAGAACAGAGCGAACCCGTCCCCGGTCCCGGGACCGTCAACCGTGATGGCGACTTCCGGGTTCTCGGCGGAGAACTTCTGGGCGTTCGCACCGGAGATGGGCTCTACGGTCGAGGAGCCCGAGATCGCGATCGAACCAGAAGCGCCGCCTCCTCCTTCGGGGTCATTCTGGTCCAGGGGGTTATCGCTCCCGCCGCAGGCCCCCGCCAGTAGCGCAAGCGCGGATAGAGCCGCGACGATCTTTAGACGTCGCGAGCGGATACTCATCTGATTGGTTCCTCCTAGGTCTTTGTGTCCATCCATGGGGCGGACGCTAGCAACGGCATGTGGCGGGACGGAGGCCGGAAAGTGAACAACCCTTGAACGTCGAGAGCCGGGGAGCATGGGCTATCCTGTGGCCCACTATGGGAAGTGGCGCAGCTTGGCAGCGCGCCAGACTCCGTGTGACGCTGAGGTCGAAATATGTAGCACCTACGGGAAGTGGCGCAGTTCAGCAGAGCGCCAGACTCCGTGTGACGCTGAGGTCGAAATATGTAGCACCTACGGGAAGTGGCGCAGCTTGGCAGCGCGCAGCGTTCGGGACGCTGAGGTCGCGGGTTCAAATCCCGCCTTCCCGACCAGATGAGCCGGATCGTGATCGCCTGCCCGAACTTCTCGCTCGACCGCACGATGAAGGTCGACGAGGTCCTCGTGGGGGGCATCCATCGATCCAAGGATGCCGATGCGCGCGGCGGAGGCAAGGGCGTGAACGTGGCGAGGGCGCTCGATTGCATGGGGGTGCCGTCGCTCGTCGTCGGGATCCTCGGTGGATTCACCGGAGAAGCGGTCAAAGGGCTCCTCGACCTGGAGGGAGTCAATGCCCGGGGCATCATGGTGCCGGGCGAGACCCGGTCCTGTCTGACGGTCATCGGGCCGGACTCGATCACGGTGTTCAACGAGCCGGGTCCGGAGCTCGCGGATCTGGACTGGAGCCGCTTCGAGGCCATCCTTCCCGAGCTCCTGGCGGCCGCCGACGTCTTCATCTGTTCCGGGAGCTTCCCGCCCGGGACACCGTTCGACGCCGCGGCGAGGATGATCGCGATGGCGAAGGACCGCGGGTGCATAACGATCTGCGACACCTCCCGCATGTACCTCGACGTCGCTCTGGGGGCTGCGCCCGACGTCATCAAGCCCAACCTGGCCGAAGCGCTCGGGGTGCTCTCCGGCACGATCGAAGAGACCGTCGAAGGTGCACCCGATGCTTTGAGACGCGCTGAGGATGCTGCTCACGCGCTGCTGGACCGGGGCCCGAAGGCCGTACTGGTTTCGGCAGGGGCGGCTGGAGGGGTTCTCGCAACCGCAGAGGGATCGATGTGCTTCTCGGCTCCCAAGATCGAACCGGTGAACTCGATCGGGGCGGGTGACTGTCTCGTGGCGGGGATCGCCTACGAGCTGAGCTCGAAGCATCCCCTGGAGGATGCGGTCGCCCGCGGCATCGCCATGGCGGCCGCCAGTTGCGAGACGATCGCCGCCGGTCATTTCGACCCTCTCCGAGCCGAGGAGCTCCTTACTGCAGTAGCTCGGCGATCTGGACCGTGTTGAGGGCCGCGCCCTTGCGCAGGTTGTCGGCGACCGAGAACAGCTCGAGCGCCTTGTCGTCACCGAGGTCCTGGCGGATGCGCCCGACGTAGCACGGGTCGTTGCCGGCCGCCTGCAGGGGCGTCGGGTACACGTTGTTGGCGGTGTCGTCCATGAGCTCGACCCCGGGGGCGCCGGACAAGACCTTGCGGGCCTCCTCGACGTTGATCGGGCGCTCGAACTCCGCGTGGATCGAGACGCCGTGTCCGACCATCGTGGCGACGCGCACGCAGGTGGCCGTCACGGGAAGGTTCGGAAGGTTAAGCACCTTGCGAGTCTCGTCGCCGACCTTGATCTCCTCTCCCGTATATCCGTTATCCCCGGTCGAACCGATCTGCGGGATCACGTTGAGAGCAAGCGGGTGGGCGAAGACCTCACCGGCGTCGATCACGTCTCGGCCAAGGCCCCGGGTCGCGGCTTCGGGATCCTTGAGAACCGCCTTGGTCTGTTCGAGCAGCTCGTCCTGACCGAGCTTACCGGCCCCCGACGCCGCTTGATACGACGACATGATGATGCGTGTGAGCCCTGCAGCCTTGTGCAGCGCGGCCACCGGGACGATCATCGCGAGCATCGTGCAGTTCGGCGAGGCGATGATCCCTTTGGTGAGGTCGTGGACCTCCTCCGGATTCACCTCGGGAACGATCAGCGGAACGTCGGGGTCCATCCTGAACGTGGCGGAGTTATCGACCACGATGGCTCCTCGCTCAACCGCAACGGGCGCCCACTGCAGCGAGACGTCGTCGGGAACGTCGAACAGCGCGACGTCACCTCCCTCGAACACGTCGGGGGCCAGTTCGCGGACGGTCACTTCGCCGCCTCGGAAC
>JAENWQ010000205.1 GCA_016649855.1 Actinomycetota bacterium
CTCCTTCACGGGATCGGGCTCCTTCACGGGATCGGGTCAATTGTACGCAGTGGCCGTCTCATCCGGGCGCGTTCCCAGTTCGCCTGCAACTCCTCTTGATGGATCGATGCCCACTCCTCTACGAGTCTCAAGGCCCGGAGCGGGAAGCCTCGATCCATGGGCGCCAGCGGATCGATCGAGATCCGAACGCGATACTCTCCATACGTTGCGTGAAAGTGTGGTGGCTCATGATCTGCGTAGTACATGGAGATCACGATTCCGTAGAACTCGCTGATCCTGGGCATGGCGCCAAGCTATTGACCGCCTGAGACACGAGACCCACCGGAGCATCCTCCTAAGTGAGCGCCGACGCTGACGGGGTGCGGGACAATAGGTCTCCTGGCCCACAAGCAAAGGGTGGATGACCGGTGCGAGACACCGAACGAGACGTGTTGATCGACCGGATCGCGTGGCACGACCACGAGCTCGTCTTCAAGCGTTCCGGTGCCGGCGAGCCGATCGTGCTCATCCACGGGATCGCCGGGAGTTTCGACACCTGGGATCCCGTACTGCCGGCCCTCGGGCGCAGCCACTGCACGATCGCACCGGATCTCCCCGGTCACGGGCGGGCGCCCAAGCCACGCGGCGACTACTCACTCGGTGCGTTCGCCACCGCGATCCGCGATCTGCTCGGAGCGCTCGACGTCCCGTCGGCGACCATCGTCGGCCACTCGCTCGGCGGCGGGATCGCGCTCCAGTTCGTTTACCAATACCCCGAACTCTGCAGCCGCCTAGTGCTGGTCAGCAGCGGCGGACTCGGCCCCGAGGTCTCCCCCATACTTCGTGCGGCGACGCTTCCGGGCTCGGAGCTGTTCCTCCGCATGGCCACCAGCGACCGGGTCGAGAACGCGGCCCGGTCGGTCTTCGGCAAGCTCGGCGACTGGGGCCTCAGGGGATCACCCACGATGAACTCGATCGCCCAGCACCTGCTCGGGCTCAAGGATGCCGAGGCCCGGCACGCGTTCGTATCGACGGCCCGCAGCGTCATGGACCTCCGGGGCCAGCGGATCGACGCCACCGATCGCCTCTACCTCGCCGACGAACTCCCCCTGCTGATCGTCTGGGGCGAGCGGGACCGGTTCATCCCCGTCGCCCACGCTCACCGGGCGCATGAACTGGTGCCGGACAGCCGCCTGGAAATCTTCGAGAAGTGCGGACACTTCCCCCACGAGGAGCATCCGGAGCGTTTCGTCGAGGTCCTCGAGGAGTTCCTATCCACGACCGAGCCGGCGAACCTGAATGTGAGAGACATGACCGGCAAGGCGCTGCGGCGCTCGGCCGGCGGATAAGGAGCAACGTGTCAGAGGAGAAGTACCTCGCGATCTATCTCAACGACCACCTCGCCGGATCGGTCGCCGGCATCGAACTGGCCAAGCGGGCGGCCGGTAACCACGAGGGCACACCCGTGGGCGAGTTCCTGGAGCAACTCGTCATCGACATCGACGAGGACCGGGCCGCACTCGAGGCGATCATGGACGAACTCGGCGTGAGGAAAGACCTCCTCAAGGATGCGGCCGCGTGGATGGCCGAGAAGGTCGGGCGCCTGAAGCTGAACGGGAAGATCATCGGGTACTCGCCGCTCAGCCATCTTGTCGAACTCGAGGGCCTCGCCCTCGGCGTCGAAGGCAAGCTCTCGCTGTGGCGAGCCCTGCAGGAGGTCGAGGACGACTACCCCGCGCTGGCGAACGCCGACCTCGAACGCCTGGCGGGGCGCGCCAAGGCCCAGCGCGAGGGGCTCGAGCGGTTCCGGCGCGAGGCGGCCGCCGCCTGCCTGTCCGCCGGAACTCCTTAGAGCTCCGGCATCGGATTCTCTCGATCGGAGACCGAGTTTCGCCGGCGCGCCCCAGGTAGGAACCGGGGCTTGAGCACGCGCTCGCGGTGGCGCTCCTCCTGAAGGACCCTCTCGCGAGCCGAGAGCAGATCGAATTGCGTGACGAGTCCCAGGAGCTGTTGCGGCGCTCCCCTGTCGACCACCGGCACCACTCCAACCTCGGTCTGCGACATCCGATCTGCGACGACACGCAGGCTCTCGTCGGGATAAGTGACCACCACGTCCTTGGTCATGATCTCGTCGACGCGGCCGTCCATTTCGGCCCTCGCAGCCCGCTCGAGCACATCCGCCCACGGCACCACCCCCACGAGGCGACCCTCCTCGACCACGGGGAGGAGGCGTTGGTGACGCATGCCGGAGTTGCTTTCGAGGACGGAGTAGACGCTGGCGATGCTGTGGTCCCGGGCGATCGTTAGGTTCCCCGTCGACATCACATCGCGCACGAACAGCACATCCAGGGCATCGATCGCGTACTCACGGAGTACGTGGAACCCACGGCGAGCGACCTTCTCCGTCAGGATGGAACGCTTGAGCGTGAGGACGCTCACGAGATGGGCAACGGTGGCCGCCAAGAGCAGTGGCAACAACATGTTGGTGTCGTAGGTCAACTCGAAGGCGAAGATGATCGCGGTCAATGGCGACCGGGTGACTCCCGCCAAGGTCGCCCCCATCCCGAGCAGCGCCCAGGCCCCCGCCGACCCGCCCGGCAGCACTGGGGCCATCAGGCCCCCGACCGCCGCTCCCATGATCAGGATCGGAGCCAGGATGCCTCCGCTGGTACCGGATCCGAGAGCGATCGCCCAGATAACGAGTTTGACGATCAGTATCGCGAGCAGGCCCCCGATCGGGATCTTGCCGGCGATCTCACCGGCTATCACGCTGTACCCAACGCCCAGCGCACGCGGCTCGATCAAGCCCCCGATCCCGATCGCCAGCCCGCCGAGCGCAGGCCACCACACCCAGTGGATCGAGAGTTTGTTGAAGAGGTCCTCGGCTCCGTAGACCGCCTTGGTCAACACCCAGGCCGCACCGCCGCCCATGACCCCGATGACGAGGGCGCCGAAGAGGGTCGAGAGACCCGGATCGACCACCGCCGAGGTCGGGAACAGAGGAAGGTGCTCGAGCCAACCGGCGGCGTTGAAGCCGTTGCGCACCGCGGCCGCCATCGCGCTGGAGATACCGATCAGCACCATCGAGCGCGGCTTCCATTCGAAGACCAGCAGCTCGACACCGAGTAGGACCGCGGCCACCGGAGTGCCGAACACCGCACTCATCCCCCCGGCGGCGCCGGCGACCAGCAGGCTGCGACGCTCGATCGCGCTGAGGTGGAAGAACTGCGCCAGCACCGATCCGAGCGCTCCGCCGGTCAACACGATCGGACCCTCGGCCCCGAAGGGCCCACCGGTACCGATGCTCACCGCGCTCGACAACGGTTTGAGGAGGGTGACGCGCGGCTGCGCCTTGCTTCCACCGACGAGGATCGTCTCCATCGCCTCGGGGATCCCGTGCCCCCGGATCCGCTCGGAGCCGAACCGCGCCATGAGGCCGACGATGAGACCTCCGACCACCGGGACGACGACCGCGACGATCCCGAGGTTATTGCCCGCTGGGGTCGTCAGATCGGTGCTCCATCGCTGGAAGTAAGCGAGGTTGGTTACGAACGCGATGAGCTTCAGGAGAAGGAGAGCGACGAACGCGCTCAGTACTCCCACGATCGCGGCCAGGGGCACGAGGCGCACGGTCGCCCACGTTGTCGTGAAGTCGCCCAGCTCCCGTTCCGCGCTTTGGGGATCCCGTTCATCGGGACCGATGATCTCGTCGTCGGGCAGCCTCCCCGTCACGCGATTCCTCCTCGAAAGAACTCGGTCGTGTCCGTCATAACTGCGAAAGTATATCGTTCTACGATATACTTTGGGACGATGACTCTGAGAAAGCTCGTCGACGACGACTACCAGCGGGTCCTAGAGTTCCGCACCGCCATTCGGCGGTTCCTGAGCTGGAGCCGGGACCAGGCGACCGAAGCGGGGATCACCCCGACGCAGCACCAGCTGTTGCTGGCGGTCAGGGGGATCGACTACCCCACCGGCGCGACCATCTCCCGGATCGCAGAGTGCCTCCTGCTACAGCACCACAGCGCGGTCGAGCTCATCGACCGCGCTGTGGCCATCGGCCTGGTGAAACGCCTGACCGACACCGCCGACCGACGCCTGGTGCGGGTGCGGCTCACGGCCCGGGGAGAGAGAGCCCTCGAGCAGATAACGAGAGCGCACTTCGAGGAACTCGACCGCCTCGCGCCGCAGATGACCCGGCTCCTCGCAAAGATCGGCCCCAGCACCTCGGGCTGAGATCCGTTGACTACCGCCCAGCGGGCTTGAAGCGGGCTCTGAAGAAGCGGAGCTCCTCGGGCTCGTAGGCGAACTCGAGTCCTTTGATCTGATCGCGGCTCTGGTGGACGTCGATGACCGACTCGGCAGTCACGTCCATGTGCGCCTGCGTGTAAACGCGCCGTGGGATCGTGAGGCGGACGAGCTCGAGCTTGGGATAGCGGTGGTCCCCGGTCTTCGGGTCTCGC
>JAENWQ010000111.1 GCA_016649855.1 Actinomycetota bacterium
GGGTGGTAGTGCCCGATCGATTCGATTATCCGGCCGTCGCGCGGGCTGCGGGAATCGGCAACCACGACGCGGTACGACGGCTGCTTCCGCTTACCGACACGCATCAACCTGATCTTGACCATGACTTCTTAGACTCTCCTTAGCTGCAGGTGGCTCCGCCTAACAAATGGATGGATCTCCGGGCGGGCAGGGCCCGATGTTAACCCATGCCCGGAGGGAGCTTCATCCCACCGGGGAGGCGCATCTTGCCCTTGCCCCCCTGCACCTGGCGCATCATCTTCTTGACCTGATCGAATTGTTTGACGATCTTGTTCACGTCCTGGACCGAGGTCCCCGATCCCACAGCGATCCGGCGGCGCCGGCTCCCGTTGATCAGCTTGGGGTCGTTCCGCTCGTCGAGCGTCATCGACCGGATCATCGCCTCGACCTTGGGGAGCTGGGCATCCATCTGATCGCCGGCAGGCAGCTTGGCCATCCCCGGCATCATCGAGAGCACCTGGGAGAGCGGGCCCATCTTCTTGATCTGCTGAAGCTGGCTCAGGAAGTCCTCGAAGGTGAAGTTCGCTTTGCGGAGCTTCTCCTGCATCTTCAGCGCCTCGGCTTCGTCGAATACCCCCTCCGCCTTCTCGATCAGCGTCAGGACGTCGCCCATACCGAGGATCCGCGACGCCATCCGGTCGGGATGGAACGGCTCGAGATCGGTGATCTTCTCGCCGACTCCGGCGAACTTGATCGGGCGCCCCGTGACGTATGCCATCGAGAGGGCCGCTCCGCCGCGCGCGTCTCCGTCCAGCTTGGTGAGGATCACACCGGTGAGATCGACCTCGGCGAGGAACGACTCGGCCACGTTGACTGCATCCTGACCAGTCATGGCGTCGCAAACGAGGAGGGTCTCGGCCGGCTTGATCGCCTTCTCGACGGCCCCCAGCTCGGCCATCAGCTCGCGGTCGACGTGCATACGGCCCGCGGTGTCGACGATGAGATCGGTAAAACCCTCGTCCCGAGCGTGCTTCAAGGCGCCGGTGGCGACCGCGACGGGGTCCGTCGTTCCGGACACGCCAATGCTCACCTCGACGCCGGCTTGCTCGCCGAGGACCTGAAGCTGCCGGATCGCCGCCGGCCGGCGCAGGTCGCAAGCGGCAAGTAGCGGCTTTCGACCCTGCTTCTTGAGGAGGACCGCGAGCTTCGCCGACGCCGTCGTCTTACCCGAGCCCTGGAGTCCCGCGATCAGGATGACGCGCGGGGGCATGTCTACGGCCACGAGCCCGACGTTCTTCTCGCCGAGAACGTCGACCAGCGCGAGTTTGACGATCTTGATGATCTGTTGCGCCGGCGTCAGGCTCTTGTGGATCTCCGCTCCTTCGGCGCGGTCCCTGACATCCTTGACGAACGCCTTGACAACCTTGAGGGAGACGTCGGCCTCGAGCAGCGCCAGCCGGATCTCTCGCAGGACCTCGTCTACCTCTTTCTCGTTGAGGCGACCGCGCGACCGGAGGCGCGTGAAGATGTCGTCGAGCCTGCCGGAGAGTGAGTCGAACATGGTTACAGGTTACGGGCTCAGAGGGCCAAGACGATCCCAGCGGCGATGCACACCCCGCCCAGAGCCGCGCCCCATCTCCCCAACCTCGTCCCCGTCCCGGTGCTTCTTCCCTCGGACCCATCTTGCCCGAGCGTGACGAGATCGACGACGTACCACCCCATGAGGACCGTGCCCGCCCACAGAGCGACACCGGCGGCGAGGCGGTCGTCTCCCATCGCGGAGAACAGGAGGTACCCGGCCATAACCACGAGGACGCGCGCGATCATCCGGCCCCTCGGATCGCGCTCCCCCTCGGTCCTTCCGGGAGTGCGCTTCATGACAACAGCGCCGCCACGAAGTTGTCGGATTCGAACGGTTCGAGATCGTCGATCCCTTCCCCAACTCCGATCAGCTTGATCGGCAGGCCGAGGGTCTCTTCGATCGCGATCGCGATCCCGCCTTTGGCGGTGCCGTCCAGCTTCGTGAGCACTACACCGGTGACTCCGGCTGCCTCGGCGAACTGCTTCGCCTGCACCAAACCGTTCTGGCCCGCGGTCGCGTCGATCACCAGGAGCGTCTCATCGACGCTCCCTTCCTTCTCGACCACGCGCCTGACCTTCGCCAGCTCATCCATGAGGGGGACCTTGTTGTGGAGCCGTCCCGCGGTGTCGACTATCAGGACGTCGATCCCCCTGGCGCGGGCATTCTTCACCGCATCGAACGCGACCGCCGCAGGGTCGGCTCCGGGTTGATGCTTGACCATCTGGGCCCCCGCTCGATCCGCCCAGATCCCGAGTTGTTCATCGGCCGCCGCCCGAAAGGTGTCGGCCGCGGCGAGCGACACGGTTCGCCCCCGCTCTTTCAGGTCGCAGGCGAGCTTCCCGATCGTCGTCGTCTTCCCGGTCCCGTTGACGCCTACGACCAACCACACCGACGTGCCGGCGTCTGCGAACGACAGTGCTCGGTCGCGGTCTCTATCGAAGAGCACGACGAGCTCCTCCCTCAGCAGCCGCTTGATGTCCCCCGGTTCGGTCAGCTTCTCATCGCGGGCTTTGTCTCGCAGCCGCTCCACGACGCGCCCCGCAACTTCGACCCCGATGTCCGCCTGGATGAGGAGAGCCTCGAGGTCGTCCCAAGTCTCCTCGGTGGGAGCGCCGCGGAACGCGTCTACCAGCCGGTCACTGAGGAACTTCCGGCTCTTGACCAGCCGGTCCTTCAGGGTCGGCCGGTCTTCGACCGGAACGGGACCCCGGGGCGCTCGGGGAGCTTCCACGACGATCTCTGGAGATGACTCGATCAGGCGGACGTGACCGCCCCCGGGCTTCGTCTTCCCCTTATCCCTGGCCGCGATCTCGGCCTCGGCCTTGGCCTCTGGACTGACCAGCGGAGATTCGGCGCTTATCCGGGGGAACGCGGTTCCTCTCCGGCCCCTCCGGGTGACCGCCATCCCGATGAGGATCACAGCAACGATGACGAGTACGAGCAGCAAGATCACGATGAGATCGGTCATCGGCCCAGGCTAAGGGATTCGGGAAGCCGCGCTAACCGCGCAGGTCTACTTCCGATGACTCACTGGGGAGGTGGACCGTGCGTGACGTGGGCGTGGATCCGATCGCCCCGACCTCGGAGAATTTCTTGGCCACCACGCGGCTGACCCCATCCTTCGACATCGACACACCGTACAGAACCTCGGCTGCTTCCATCGTTCGTTTCTGGTGCGTCACGATCAGGACCTGAGCGCGCTCTTCGAGTTCGCCGATCAGCGACAGGAACCGCTGCAGGTTAACGTCGTCGAGCGCTGCTTCGACCTCGTCGAGAAGGTAGAACGGCGAGGGCCGCGACCTGAAGATGGAGAACAGGAACGCGATAGCAACGAGCGAACGCTCCCCTCCGGACAACAGCGAGAGTTTGCGCACGTTCTTGCCCGGAGGTCGCGCTTCGATCTCGATCCCGGTCTTGAGCAGGTCGTCGGGGTCGGTGAGCTTGATGCAGCCGGAGCCACCGGGGAACAGCCTCTGGAAGACCTGCTCGAATTCGCGCGCGACATCCTCGAAGGCTTGACCGAAGACCTCGACGATCGTCTCATCGACCTCACGAACGATCTTCATGAGGTCCCGCCGGGACGACTTCAGATCCTCTATCTGATCCTCGAGGAATGTCTCGCGCTCGGCCAGCTCGCTGTACTCCTCCGCCGCCCGGGGGTTCACTGCACCCAAGCGCCCCATCTCTTTATCGAGCTGGGCGGCGCGGGCCAGGGCGGCCACTTCCTCGTCGGCCGGCAGCACCTCGAGGCGACGCAGGTCATCGACCGCGAGACCCCACTCATCCATCGCGCGCTCGCCGATCGCTTGGATCCGCGCGTCGTGCTGGGCCTTACGTATCTCCGCTTCGGTGCGTCGCCTCCCGGAAACCTCGAGACCTTCCGACAGCTCGCGCTCGCGAAGGACGAGCTCCCCGAGCTTCCGCTCACCATCTTCGGCCTGCGTCCTGGCAGCCTCGGCGTGCTCGTCGGCCCGCCGGCCCCAGGAGGCACCACGCTCCGCGATGTCTCGGGCGAGTAGTGCGATGGCTTCGCAGCGCTCGCGTTGGAGCTTCAGATCGGCCCTCAGATACTCGAGGCCGGCCAGAGCGCGTTCGGCGTCGGAGATTCCCGCCTCTGCCTCCTCGAGTCGAAGCCTGGCGGCGAGAACGCGTTCCTCCGCGCTGCGGGCCTCCATCTCGACGGATGTGGCGAGTGATTGAGCCGAGGCTCTGCGCTCCGACAGCTCCCGGGCGGCCGCCTCGGCGGCGTCCTGCTCCCGTTTCCGCTCGTCGAGAGCCGCCTTCTGTGCCGGAAGCGCGGCTCGTTCCTCGGTCGCCGCGCGTTCCGCGTGGGCAAGCTCGTTTCGAACGCGGGAGAGTTCCTCGTCGAGGGCGGCCAGCTCGACCTCGCGTTTCTCTCGGCGACGGCGGATCCCGCCCAGACGTTCGGCGGCGCCCGACATCAACGCATCAAGGCGTCGCAGTTCCTCGTCGTCGGCCGCGACCTCCTGCCAGCAACGCTCACCTTCCTCGTCGGCCGCCTTGAGTATCCGGATGGCTTCTTCCTCGCCGGCGCCGGCGAGAGCGGCCCGCTCGCGAGCATCGGCGGCGAGCGGGCCGAGACGCCCGACCGCAGAGGGCAGATCGGCCAGAAGCGACATCACTTCTTCGAGCGCGCCCAGCCTTGCTTCGGCTGCAGAGCGCTCCGCGTGGCTTGCACCGACGCTCTCCTTGAGAAGCTCGGCACGCTCTCGTGCCGCCTCGAGCCGCGTTTCGGCCCCCGCCGCGGCCTCGGTCTTCGCGTCGAGCTCCATCTCCAGCGCGCGGACCTCCTGCTCGGCCTGCTCCAGGAGGCGAGCGTCGGCCTCGATCTCGCGCTCTGCGGTGCCTCGCCTCTCGACGACCGCGCTGACGCGCGCTTCGATCGAACCGATCGTTGCGCGACCGGCGGCTTCGCTGCCCTCGGACCTCACGAGGGTCTGAGCGGCCTGCGTGTGCTCCGCACGAGCCCTTGCCAAGCGTTGTTCGATGTCGTCGATGGCGGCGCGCAACGAATCGACCTCGGCCGCTGCGTCGTTCGCCTTCGTTCGTGCGGCCGAGGCGGTGGTTTCTAGTTCCCGGCTCTTCGCGCTCCATCGGTCTCGTTCGGTATCGAGGAGCCGGATCCTTTCCCGGTAGCCCTCCTCGGTCTCGGCCGCCAGCCGCGCGGAGATCGTTTCGGACCTCTCCGCAGCGAGCCGCCCCAGGCCGGAGAGCCGGTCTACGGATCGGTCGATCCGGTTAGCGCGCGCCCGCGCCTCCTCTGCGGCCCCGGTGAGGGCGGCCCGCTGCTCGGACGCGGTCGACAACCGGGCCCGGACGCTACCCTGCTCATCGGAGAGGAGTTGGGTCTTGGCCTGCTCCGCGACGGGATCGTAGGAGGGGTCGTGTGCGGACAACCTGATGGTCTCGGTGGCCGCAAGGCGTTGCCGCAGCCCGCGGTGCTCCGAGACCAACTCGCTGTAGAGGGAAGCGGTCTTCGCCTGGCGCTTCAGTGGACGGATGGACCGTCTCAACTCGACCAGGACGTCGTTCAGTCGCGTGAGGTTGTCGTCGACGCGTTCCATCTTGCGCAGCGAACGGTCCTTGCGCCTGCGGAACTTCCCGACCTGGGCGGCGTCCTCGATGAACGAGCGGCGTTCCTCGGGCCTGGCCTGGAGCACGGCGTCGAGTTGCCCCTGACCCACGACCGTGTGGATGCTGCGCCCGATACCGGTATCGGAGAGAAGCTCGGCCACGTCGAGGAGCCGGCAGGGAGCGCCGTTGATCCGGTACTCGGACGCCCCCGATCGATCGGCGATGCGCGCGATCGTTACTTCGTTGAGATCGAGAGGAAGGACCCGGGACGTGTTGTCGAAGGTGAGCTCCACCTGCGCCATGCCCAGGCGACTGCGGCTCTGGGACCCGGCGAAGATCACATCCTCCATCGACGCGCCTCGAAGCGTCGATGGAGCCTGGGAACCGAGGACCCAGGTGAGCGCGTCGGCGATGTTCGACTTGCCCGACCCGTTGGGTCCGACGACCACGTTAACGGCGGGGACGAATTCCAGCACGGTCGCGTCCGCGAACGACTTGAACCCGGAGAGCTTCAGGGCTTTTACGTACATAAGCAGCAACCTAGCAGCAGCTCCCGCTGAGCCTCCGGCAATCTGTTTTACTTCTTGATCTTGAAGGTCTTCTCGTTCTTGGGGGGTTCGCGGTCGACCTGGACGCCGTCGACCTTGGCACCCTTGGGCCCGGCGCGACATAGACCGACGACCCTGTAGACCTCGTCTCTCGGCCCCTCGAGGACGGCTTCGATCCGTCCATCGGCCAGGGCCTTCACCCATCCCGTGACGTTCTGCTCGTCTGCTTTGGAGGCGATCGCATCGCAGAACTCCTGCTGGGGCAGATCGCCGTTCACGAACACGTGAACCCGGGTCCTATCTTCCACCTCTGACCCTCCTCGGGATAATTAGATCCGTCATACCTGGCACTGCGGACAGAAGTACGTGAAGGAACCGGCGACCTTCGCCTTCTCGAGCGGGTTGCGGCACCGGCGGCATGGTTCTCCGTCTCGCTCGAAGACCTTGATCTCGTGCTGGAAGGTCCCCATGTCTCCGTGAAGGTCGCGGAACCCCTCCGGCCCCCATGTGGTCCCGCGCGCTTTGATCGCTTCCATCAGAATCTCGACGAGCGCGCGGTAGAGACGGCGAACGTCCTGGGAGGACAACTCGTTCGACTTGCGGTCGTACCTCAACGCCGCGGTCCACAAGATCTCGTCGGAGTAGATGTCGCCGAGGCCGAGGATGAAGTTCTCGTCCATCATCAGCTTCTTCATCTCTTCCGCGCGGTCCTCCAGCAGCGAGGAGAAGTGCTGCCACGTCAGCGGGTTCTGCGCGTCGAGGGGGTCGATCGCATCGCTCTGAAGTTCTTTCAGCGTTGGGATGTCCTCGGTGGGACACACGTACACGTCGGCTTTCTTGTCCGGGTCCACCAGCCGGAGATGGCCGCCAATCGTCCACTCGATAACGATGTGTGTGTTCGGGGCGATCTCTTCGGTGGCGCTCGTCTTCAGGAGCAGCCCGGAGTCGCCCAATGCAACGACCATGGTTCGCTCGTTGTCGAGTTCGATCAGTAGCCGGCGACCGATCCTGCGGATGTGCTCGATCTTCGCTCCCTCGAGCAGCTCCTGGAACTCCTTTCGACGGCCGTGGCGACCGACGATCTTCATGGCGTTGGTGCCGGGCCGGACGTTGGCGTCCTTGATCCTCCGGCCTACCACCTCCTTTTCGAGGTCCCTCTTCAGGACCTCGATCTCAGGAAGCTCGGGCATCCGATCCCCTTTCTTTATCGCGTTCCTCTAGAGGAACGCTGGCGCTCCCGCGGTCGGCAGGAACGCTGGCGCTCCCGCGGTCGGCAGGAACGCTGGCGCTCCCGCGGTCGGCAGGATCAGTGGCGTTGTCATCGGTCCCGAACCTGGTGAGGGCCGCCCGCGCCGCATGGTGCTCGGCTTCCTTCTTGCTCTTGCCCTCACCCGATCCGTACAGGTCGCCGTCGACGTAGACCTCGGCCCCGAAGCTCTTGTCGTGGTCGGGACCCGTGGAGGTCACCCTGTACTCAGGGAATCCTCCGCGCTCCCGGACCACCGTCTCCTGCAGGGCGGTCTTGGCGTCGTACCGGTGACCCGCCGCGAGGGTCGCCCTCATCCTCTCCTCGAACAACGGCACCAGCACCGCGGTGGTGGCCTCGATGCCCTTGTCGATGTACAGCGCACCCACGACGGCCTCGAAGGTGTCGGCCAGGAGCGACGGCTTTCCGCGGCCCCCGGAT
The DNA here is from genome assembly GCA_016649855.1 of Actinomycetota bacterium. Lineage (GTDB taxonomy): Bacteria > Actinomycetota > CADDZG01 > CADDZG01 > WHSQ01 > WHTI01. The sequence continues at coordinate 7,892 of JAENWQ010000111.1, forward strand.
CCCTCTTCGCCTTTGCCGAGCCGGATGTGTTCGCCGAGACCTACCGCCTCTGCGATCTGAGCGAGGGCCTGTGTGTTCACGGCCGATGCTCTGAGCCTTGCCATCTCTCCTTCGGCAAGCTCCGGATAGGAGGTGAAGATCAGATCGGTCACGATCGCACCGAGGATGGCGTCGCCCAGGAACTCGAGTCGTTCGTTGTGTTCGATGGGGCCGTCCTGCTCATAGGCGAATGACCTGTGCGTGAGAGCCAGGTCGTATATGTCGCCGCCCTCGGGCGGAACCCCGAGGCTTTCGAGTCCCGTGGTCGATCTACTCGGTCTCGATGGCCTGGCGGCCGGCGTAGTAGCCGCAGTTCTTGCACACCCTGTGCGGGAGCTTGGGCTGCCGGCACTGGGCACACGTCGCATAGGTCGGGGCCTCTGTCTTCCAATGAGCGCGCCTCATGCGCATCTTGGAGCCTGTCTTCCTTCGCTTCGGAACCGCCATCTCTATCCCTTCTGTTCTGCGGTTACGCCGAGGCGAACCGCTCCCTGTTCTGCGGTTACGCCGAGGCGAACCGCTCCCTGTTCTGCGGTTACGCCGAGGCGAACCGCTCCCTGTTCTGCGGTTACGCCGA
>JAENWQ010000282.1 GCA_016649855.1 Actinomycetota bacterium
CCTCTTCGAGTTCGACGACAGCCTGAGCGATCTTGTCCTTGGCCTCCTGCATGACCTTCTCTTCGGTCTCGTCGTCGAGGACGCCGATCCGCTTCAGGAACGCGGCGGTCCTGCCGACCGGTTCCATCCGTTTCCATCCATCGGTGACGCTTTCGTCGCGGTATCTGCCCGGATCGTCGGCGGTCGCGTGGGGAGCGATGCGGTAGCAGAAGGCCTCGACGAGCGTCGGCCCCCCGCCGTTGTGTGCGCGGTCGAGAGCGTCGCGCGCTCCCTTCCAGCAGGCGATCGGATCAAAGCCGTCCACCCGGACGCCGGGCATCGCATAGGCGGCCGCTTTCTCGGCGATCGTTTCGGTTGCGGTTTGACGGGTGTACGGGGTCGAGATCGCCCACTGATTGTTCGTGTTGAAGAACACGGTCGGCACCTGATGGACGCTGGCGAAGTTCATGGCTTCGTGGAAGTCACCTTCGGAGGTTGCTCCGTCGCCGAACCACACGAGAGAGGCGACGTCGTCCCCGCGCAGCTTGGCGGCCCAGGCAAGTCCCACGGCGTGTGGCAACTGCGTGGCGATCGCAACCACCATGGGCGCGACCCGGTAATTCCGGGCGTCCCAGAACCCCTGGGTACCGCCGTAGCCCCGGCGGTACTTGAAGATCTTCGACGGCGGAAGTCCTCTGAGGATCCCCACCGCGCTCTGCCGGTAGCTCGGGAACAACCAATCTTCGGGAGCGGCGGCGTGGACCGGGCCGGCCTGGATGCCTTCTTCGCCCCAGAACGGTGGGTAGGTGCCGATCCGGCCCTGCCGCTGCAGCGCGACGGCGCGTTCATCGAAGGTTCTGAGGAGAACCGCGTTCCTGAAGATCTCGATCAGATCGTTCTCAGTGAGTCCGTCGGGGACCTTATTGTCGGGTAGTTCGCCCTCGAGCCCGGCGATGTGGAGGATCTCCATCCGGGAATCTTATTGCTTCGGCCGGTCGTCGAGACGACCGGCTTCTGAGCTCAAAGGTTTTCCCTGGGCGGCTGGGACGGGGCACTCCACGACATCTCCACATAACTCACACGTTTACCGGCCTTCCTTGCCCCTAGAGTTGATGGATGGCCACCCGAACGATCGCAGTGATAGAGGACGAACCCACGATCGCCCAGGCGATCGCGAATCGCCTCAAGACAGAGGGCTTCCTGGTCGAGGTGGCGCACGATGGGCCCGCGGGCGTGGATCTGTGCGAGCGCATCGCTCCTGACGCCGTCGTCCTCGACGTCATGCTTCCCGGCCTCGACGGTCTCGAGGTGTGTCGCCGCATCCAGAAGACCCGCCCCGTGCCGGTGCTGATGCTCACCGCCAGAGACTCGGAGACCGACCTCCTGGTCGGCCTCGGGGTTGGCGCCGATGACTACATGACGAAGCCCTTCAGCCCCCGCGAGTTGGTCGCCCGCATCCATGCGCTTCTCAGGCGAGCGGAACGCGCCGCGGTGTACGTCGAACCGGTGAATCTCGGCGAGCTCGCCGCCGATTCGTCCACCCGCAAGGTCAGGCTCTCGGGTGAAGAGATA
>JAENWQ010000069.1 GCA_016649855.1 Actinomycetota bacterium
CCCTAGTAGCATGCCGCGATGAAAGTCTTGGTTTCCGAACGACTCTCAGGCGCAGGTCTCGAGCGGATGCGCGAGCACGTCGAGGTCGACGAGCGCCTGGGGATGACCCCCGACGAGCTGCGTGACGCGATCGGTGAGTACGACGCGCTGATCGTGCGCTCGGCTACCCAGGTCGACGCGAGCGTTCTCGAGCGGGGGGGGAACCTCAAGGTCGTGGGACGGGCCGGCATCGGGCTCGACAACGTCGATGTCGAGACCGCGACCAAGATGGGGATCCTCGTCGTCAACGCCCCACAGTCCAACATCCTGTCGGCGGCGGAGCACACGATGGGCCTGCTCCTCGCTCAAGCGCGGAACATCCCGCAGGCTCATGCGGCGTTGACCGCGGGGTCCTGGGAACGTGAGAAGTGGGCGGGCGTCGAGCTCCACGGCAAGACCCTTGGGATCGTCGGTCTGGGCAAGGTCGGGACTCTCGTCGCGCAGCGCGCAAGCGCCTTCGGGATGAGGCTGGTGGCGTACGACCCTTACGTTTCCCCGGCACGTGCCGCCCAGATGGGCGTCGTGATGCTCGAGAGCGTGGCCGAGGTCTGCCGGCGAGCGGACTTCCTGACGATCCATCTCCCGCGGACTGCGGAGACCATGGGGATCGTCGGTGCCAAGGAGTTGGCCGCTGCGCAGCCGGGGATCCGCATCGTCAATACCGCTCGCGGTGGCCTGATCGACGAGGATGCGCTGGTCGCGGCGCTGAAGGATGGGCGCGTTGCCGGTGCGGCGATCGACGTGTTCGAGACCGAACCGGTGACGGATCATCCGCTGTTCGCGCTACCCGGGGTGGTCGTGACTCCGCACCTCGGCGCGAGCACGCAGGAGGCGCAAGACAAGGCGGGGCTCGCGATCGCCGAGCAGGTACTGCTCGCGCTGCGTGGCGAGTTCGTTCCCTTTGCGGTCAACCTCGACGTCGGCACCGACATCCCCGATTCCGTGCGCCCGTACCTGAAGCTGGCCGAGAAGCTCGGACGCATCGCGGTCGCGCTCGCAGGCCCCGGCATCGAAGGGCTGCGGTTCGAGTACCACGGGCAGATCGCCGAGCACGACACGCGCGCGTTGACCCTCTACGCGCTCAAAGGGGCGTTCTCCAAAGTGGTGCACGAGCCGGTCACATTCGTCAATGCGCCGGTCCTGGCGCGCGAACGGGGGATCTCCGTCGAGGAGTCCAAGTCGAGTCAGTCGCTCGACTATGTGAACCTCGTTGAGGTCAGGGCTCAGTGCGAAGGCGAGACCGTCTCGGTTGGGGGTGTCCTGGTCGGCAAGAAGGACACCGAACGCCTCGTGCGCGTCTTCGGCTACGAGTTCGACATGGCGTTCGCTCCGACCATGGCTTTCTTTCGCTACGAGGACCGTCCCGGAATCATCGGGATCGTCGGCACCCTCCTGGGCGAGGCGGGCGTGAACGTCGCTTCGATGGAGGTCTCACGTCAGGCCGAGGGGGGTCAGGCCCTGATGGGGCTGGCCGTTGACTCCCCGATACCGCAGGATGTACTGGATGACATCAAAGTACGAGCCCGGCTAGAGGACGCCAGGCTCGTGATCATGGCGGAATAGGGAGGGTCTATGCCGATCCAAGCGGTCGATGTGATCTGGATGAACGGTGAACTGGTCGAGTGGGAGAAGGCCACCATTCACGTACTTACCCACGCCCTCCACTACGGCACCGGCGTGTTCGAAGGCATCCGTTGCTACGAGACGCCCAAGGGCCCCGCGGTGTTCCGGCTGCAGGATCACATGAAGCGGTTGGAGAACTCGGGCCGCATCTTCATGATGGAGCTTCCCTACACGGCCGATGAGCTGATCGCCGCGACCCACGAAACGATCAAGGCGAACGGGCTGCAGAGCTGCTACGTGCGTCCGATCGCGTTCCGCGGTTACGGAGAGATCGGCGTGAACCCGGAGGCCAACCCGATAGACGTCGCGATCGCGGTATGGCCATGGGGTGCGTACCTGGGCGAGGATGCTCTCAAGGACGGCGTGCGGATGACGATCTCGTCGTGGCGTCGTCACGATCCAAACATCATCCCGCCGGCGGCCAAGGTCACCGGCGCGTACATCAACTCGGTCGCCGCCAAGCAGGAAGCGATCCACAAGGGCTTCGACGAGGCGATCATGCTCAACACCCAGGGGTACGTTGCCGAGGCGACCGGCGAGAACATCTTCGTGGTCAAGGACGGCGAGATCACCACCCCCGGACTATCTGCCGGTGCGCTCAGCGGCATCACCCGCAACTCGGTGATGAAGCTGGCCGCGGACCTCGGGAATCCGGTGAAGGAAGCGATGATCTCTCGGTCCGACCTCTACACGGCCGACGAGATGTTCTGCTGCGGTACCGCGGCGGAGGTCACGCCCATCCGCGAGATCGACGGTCGCATCATCGGGCCTCCCGGGCCGGTGACCCTCGAGATCCAGCAGAAGTTCTTCGACGTGGTCAAGGGAGTGGACGAGAAGTACGCCCACTGGCTCGACATCGTTTCCTGAGTCGGGCGCGACGTCCTGCCTGTACCCTCCTCTGATGACCGTCAGAACCCGTATCGAGCCCGCGCCCTCGGGCTCCATCCACGTAGGGAACGCCCGAACGGCGTTGTTCTCGTGGGCTTTCGCCCGGCACCACGGAGGGAAGTTCATCCTCCGGGTCGCGGACACCGACGCGAAGAGAGTGAACGAGGAGAACTATCAGGCGGTGCTCGAGGACTTCCGGTGGCTCGGGCTCGACTGGGACGAGGGCCCCGAGGTCGGTGGGGCACGTGGCCCCTACCGCCAGTCCGAGCGTTTCGACATCTACCGGGAGTACGCCGGCAAGCTGCTCGAACGTGGATCCGCCTATCACTGCTACCTGACCGACGACGAGATCGATGTCGAGCGCAAGAGCGCAGATTCCGCCAAGCGGCCGCCGAACTTCCGCAGCACCGAGGCGGACGAGAAGCGGTACGCGGACGAAGGTCGGCCCTTCACCGTGCGGGTGATCGTTCCTAGGGACCGCACGATCACGTTCCACGATGAGGTCCTCGGGGATATCTCGACCGATATGGGCAGGACCCCGGACTTCGTGATCATGCGGAGCGACGGCACGCCCACCTACATGCTCGCGGTGACCGTCGACGACGCGCTGATGGAGATCACCCACATCATCCGGGGCAACGACCTCATGGCATCCACGCCCCGGCAGCTCCTGATCCGGGAGGCCCTCGGGTTCACGGAGGCACCCGTCTTCGCTCACCTGCCGATGATCGTGACCGAGGACGGCAAGCCGCTCAGCAAGAGGTGGGGCGATGTCTCCGTGCGCTCTTATCGCGAGAGTGGCTTCCTCGCCGATGCGCTGGTGAACTACCTCGCGCTGCTTGGGTGGTCCCTCGACGACAAGACCAACATCATCTCGAGGGATGAGCTCGTGAAGAACTTCTCGCTCGAGCGAGTGGGGAAGAACCCCGCGGCGTTCGATGTGGACAAGCTGGAATGGGTCAACGGGCACTACATCCGGACATCGGACCCCAAGGATCTGATCGAGGCGATGGTCGATGTGTGCGTCAGACACGGGATCCCGGCCGCCGACGGCGACGAGGGGAGGAGGATCCTGGCCGAGATCGCTCCGCTCTTGACCGAGCGCATGAAGCGGCTCACCGAAACGCCTTCGATGGTGAGGTTCCTGTTCGAGGACGTCACCCCCGACGAGAAGGCCGCCGCGACGATCGAGGGCCAGGGCGATTATCTGGCTGTGGTCGCCGGGACCCTGGAAGGTGTGGAGCCGTGGACCGGCCCCGCGATCGAAGCGGCCTTGCGGGCCCTCGCCGAGGCCAGGGAGATGAAGCCCAAGAAGGCGTTCCAACCGATCCGTGCGGCGGTGACCGGAACGCTCGTGTCGCCTCCGTTGTTCGAATCTCTCGAGATACTGGGCAAGGAGCGGACGCTCGAGAGGATCCGCAGGGCCGCCTGAGGGGGGCTGGTATCCTCACGAACTGCCACATTGGGGCGTGGGGTAACCTGGCAGCCCGGCGGTTTCTGGTACCGCTAGTCCTGGTTCGAATCCAGGCGCCCCAGCTTCGGGCCCAGCCCGGAAACCAGCGCCACAACAAGGCCCGGTAGTCTAGTTGGCCAAGGACGTCGCCCTCTCAAGGCGAAGATCACGGGTTCGAATCCCGTCCGGGCTACGAAACTGTCATATCAACAAGATCCGAAGGAGCCTTTTCTCATGAATAAGACGATCGATCTGGTCGAGCGGACGCACCTCCGCGATGACCTGCCCGACTTCCGGCAGGGGGACACCGTGCGCGTCCACGTCCGCGTGGTCGAGGGTGAGCGCGAGCGCGTCCAGGTCTTCGAAGGGATCGTCATCCGCCGCCGTGGGAGCAGACTGTCGGAGACCTTCACGGTCCGCAAGATCTCGTTCGGTGTGGGCGTGGAGCGGACGTTCCCGGTTCACTCGCCGATGATCTCGAAGATCGAGGTCGCGGCGCACGGACAGGTCCGCCGAGCCAAGCTCTACTACCTGCGATCGAGGATCGGCAAGAAGGCGACCAAGATCAAAGAGCGGCGCCAGGCGTAGTGGAGGACGCGGAGACGTCCGACACCGGAACCGCCAGGGCCCATACCGATCCCCCCCGGCAGGGTCCGCCGCCCCCTCCGCCGCTGCCCGAACCGCCTTCGGAGCAGCCGGCCGCGGCCCCCGAGCCGCCCGTAGAAGGACCTCCGACCGAGAAGCGCAAGAGACCGTTCTGGGTCGAGTTGCCGCTGCTTGTGGTGATCGCGTTCGTGGTTGCCCTCATCATCAAGACCTTCCTGATGCAGGCGTTCTATATCCCGTCCGGATCGATGGAGGCGACCCTCGCCATCGGAGACCGCGTCCTCGTCGAGAAGATCAGCTACCGGTTCCACGAGCCGCGACGCGGGGACGTCGTCGTCTTCGAACGAGGGGGATTCGGTTTCGAAGCTGAGGAGGACGGGTCCTTCTTCGGAGACATCACCGACTCGTTCAAGGGTTTGTTCGGTTTTCCGACGGGTGGCAACCAGGACTTCATCAAGCGAGTCATCGCGATCGAAGGCGACGCGGTCGAGGGTCGCCAGGGAACGGTATTCGTGAACGGCGAGGAGATCTCCGAGCCCTATCTCGATCCGAGGGTCGTGACGTCCTCGTTCGGCCCCACTGAGGTCCCCGATGGGATGATGTTCGTGATGGGGGACAACCGGATGAACTCTGAAGATTCCCGGAGTTTCGGTGCGGTGCCGGTGGATTCGGTCATCGGACATGCTTTCGTCATCGTTTGGCCGTTCTCAAACATCGGTGGGCTATAACCTGAGAACATGACGAGCGAGGAATCCACCGAGGGCCGCGTCATATCCCTGGACCCGCCGCCCCCGCCACCTCCTCCGGATCCCCCCGGCGAGGAGCCCGGAGAGCACGATCCCGGCCACTCCGGCACCGGCGACAGGAAGAAGAAGTCCTGGCGTCACGGCCTCGCGGAGCTGCCGGTCCTGATCGCGCTCGCGCTGGTGATCGCGATCGTCATCAAGACGTTCATCGCGCAGGCGTTCTACATCCCGTCGGCTTCGATGTATCCGACGCTGCGGGTCGGCGACAGGGTCCTCGTCGAGAAGATCGGCTTCCGCTTCGGAGAGCCCAGCCGTGGAGACGTCGTCGTGTTCGCCCGCGATGTATTCGGGCCCAACAAGGACCTCCCGTGGTACGACGACGCCAGGAACTTTGCCCGGGACCTTCTCGGTCTTCCGACCTCGGAGGAGGAGGACTACATCAAACGGGTGGTGGCGGTCGGAGGAGAAGTCATCAGCTACACGGGTCATCCACGAGTGCTTCGTATCAACGGTGAAGCCGTCGAAGAAACGTGGATCAGGGGAGGTACCGATGGGGGGAGCCAGTCCCTCACCACGCGTGACTGCAAGCGACTCGAGATGGAGGTCGCCGAGGACGGCTGTCTCGTCCCCGAGGACGACGTCTTCGTCATGGGAGACAACCGCAGCAACTCCGAGGACTCGCGGGTGATCGGCCCGATCCACAAGGACAAGATCGTCGGCCGGGCCTTCGCGATCGTGTGGCCCCCGGGCAACTTCAGCGGGTTGTAGGGCTGAGCCATATGGCCGTCAGCGATGCCTCCGGGCTCCTTGAGCGGCGATTGTCTGACGCCGGGTTCGAGAATGTCGCCGGCGTCGATGAGGTCGGCAGGGGAGCGCTGGCCGGACCTCTCGTGGCCGCCGCTGTGATCCTCCCTCCAGGCACCGAGATCCCCGGCTTGAGGGACTCGAAGATGTGCACCAGGCTCCAACGGGAACGGCTTGCCGCAGAGATCGAAGACCGGGCCGTAGCAGTGTCGGTCGTGCGGGTCTATCCGAACAAGATCGACCGCGTGGGCCTACAGCGATGCAACCTCATGGCGATGAGGAAGGCGCTGGCGGGCCTCGACGTAGGGCCCGACTACATCCTCGTCGACGGCTTCCCGCTCAAGAGGCTCACGGCTCCGTCCCTCGCGGTGAAGAAAGGCGATGCGGTGTCTCGCTCGGTGGCCGCAGCGTCGATCGTTGCCAAGGTCCACCGGGACGCCGCCATGCGCCGCTACCACCGGAAGTTCCCGCAATACGGCTTCTTGAGCAACGTCGGCTACGGGACCAGGTATCACTGGCGGGCGCTCAAGGAGCATGGCCCATGCGAGATCCACCGTCGCTCGTTCTACGGCGTGACCGGGTTCCCGGAAGACGACGCGGGGGCCCCTCAAGAGGAGGTCATCGTGGGCCCGGACGACACCGATCTCGGTGACAGATCCAGAGCGGAAGAGACGGAAGAGACTACCGATAGGGTGCTTCAGGCGCGAGACTACGGAGAACAGATCGCCGCCAACAACCAGGCCGCCACCAAGCAGAACGACCAGTTGAGGAACAGGGAGACCGGATGAGCGTCGAGGACCTCGAGAAGTACGAGGCCGAGATGGAACTCCAGCTGTACAAGGAGTATCGGGATGTCCTCCCGATGTTCAAGTACGTCGTCGAGACCGAGCGCCGCTTCTACCTCGCCAACGACGTCAAGGTTGAGACCAAGAACGCCGGCCCCAAGGTCTGGTTCGAGGTCGAGCTCAACGACGCGTGGGTCTGGGACATGCACCGCCCCGCTCGCTTCGTCTCGCACGTGAAGGTGGTTACGTTCCGCGACATGAACGTCGAGGAACTCGCCCAGCTGGCCGAGAGAGACCTGATCCCGGAGCCCCCCGGCCTCGAGAGCTGAACCCGCGCTATCTCAGTGGCCCCGCGCTATCCATTCTTCGAGGTGAGGTGCTTCGTCGCCGATCGTCGTCACCTCTCCGTGACCCGGGTGAACGATCGTCTCCGGCGGGAGCGTCAGTAGCTTCGACCTGATCGAGCTGATGATCGTGTTGAAGTCCGAGTACTTGCGCCCGGTCGCGCCCGGTCCACCGTTGAACAGGGTGTCGCCACCGAAGACATGACCGGCGCCGTCGTAGAAACAGACGCCCCCCGGCGTGTGGCCCGGGGTGTGCAACACGGTGAGGATGGAGCCGCCGGCGTCGATCCGGTCTCCGTCGTCCAGCTCGAAGTCGGGACCACCCTCCGGGTAGAGCTCGTCCCACAGCATGCGGTCGTCCGGATGCAGGTAGAGGGGAGCTCCGGTCGCCTCCGAGAGGGCAGGCGCCGCGTTGATGTGGTCGTTGTGTCCGTGGGTCAAGAGGATCGCCGTCACACGCCGGCCCCCGATCCCCTCGATGATCGGCTCGTGCTCGTGCGCCGCGTCGATCACGACGACCTCGTCGTCGTTACCCACGATCCAGATGTTGTCCTCGACGTCGAACTCATCGCCACCCAGAGCGAAGATCCCCTTCGTGATGACCATGTCGATGCGGAGGCTCACAGGACCACCACGGAGCGGAGCACCTCGCCCGACGCCATCTTCGAGAACGCCTCCTCGACCTCGTCGAGCTTGATGGTCTCGGACACGAACCCCTCGAGGTCGAAGCGACCGGACAGGTAGAGGTCGATCAGATGGGGGAAGTCCCGGGTCGGCAGGCAGTCGCCGTACCACGATGGTTTAAGCGAGCCGCCGCGGCCGAAGAACTCGATCATCGGAAGCTCGAACGTCATCGCCGGGTCGGGCACGCCGACCTGGACGAGCCTCCCGGCAAGGTCGCGTGCGTAGAAGGCTTGTTCGAAGACCTCGGGACGACCGACGGCTTCGATCGCAACGTCCACGCCGAGCCCTCAGGTGAGCTCCTTGATCGCCTCGACCGGATCTCCCTTCGAGGCGTCGACCACATCGGTCGCGCCGAAGCGCTTGGCCCATTCGAGCTTCTTGCTGTCGAGATCCACGGCGATCACCTGACGTGCACCCGCAAGAGAGGCTCCCGCGATCGCCGAATCGCCCACGCCGCCGCAGCCGAAGACCGCCACTGTCTCGCCGGAGCTCACCGCACCGGTATGGACCGCCGCGCCGTAGCCGGCCATGATCCCGCACCCGATCAGTCCCGCCGCTTCTGGCTTCGCCCTCTTGTCGACCGGGACCGCTTGTTTGGCCGCGACGAGGGTCTTCTCGGCGAATGCTCCGATACCCAGTGCAGGGCTCCACCGGGGGTGACTTCGGTCACACCCTCGCCGACCTCCTCGACGATCCCGGCGGCCTCATGGCCTAGAAGGAAGGGGAAGTCGTCGTTGATCGCGCCCTCGCGGTAATGGAGGTCGGTGTGGCAGACGCCGCAGGCTTGAACCTTGATCAGTGCCTCTCCCGGTCCGGGATCGGGAACGACGATGGTTTCGATCTCGACCGGCTGCTTCTTCGAGCGTGAGATGACACCGGATACCTCATGCGGCATTGAGGGCTCCCTTTCGCTTGTCGGTGCTGCTGCGCAGAGGGGAGCGTAACTTGCAGGACGACCGAGCGGCTCGTGTCGCAGGCCGTCTATAACGTGGCCTCCATGAACGCTCGTCAGACGCTCGGGAAGAAAGGGGAGGACGCGGCCGCGGCCGCCTACCGGCGTGCCGGCCTGGAGGTGATCGAGCGGAACTACCGGTGTTCGTCGGGCGAGATCGACATCATCGCGCGCGAGGGGGGCACGATCGTTTTCTCCGAGGTCAAGTCCCGGTCGTCCGACCGCTACGGGGTTCCGATCCTGGCGGTCGACGCTCGGAAGCGTGCGCGTCTCAAACGGCTGGCCGCGGCGTGGTTGTCCGATCGCCGTCCCGGGCCCGTGCGGGTGAGGTTCGACGTCGTCTCCGTTATCGTGACGGGCACTCGCACCGAGGTCACGCTGGTGGCCGATGCGTTCTAGGAGGAACCTTGTCCGGTTATGAGTCGTTGATCTGGGAGCAGGATGGCCACGTCGCGTCCGTCACGCTCAACCGTCCCGAGAAGAAGAACGCGATGTCGTGGACGATGTTCGAAGAGATCAAGGCCGTCTTCGACCATGCGAGCCTCGATCCCGAGGTGCGGTGCCTGGTGATCACGGGGGCGGGAGGGTCTTTCTGTTCGGGCGCCGATCTCACCGATCCCGCCAACCTGGTCACCTCCCCGTTCGAGTTGAAGGACCGGATGCGCAAGGTCCACGACGTCGCCAGGGCGGTGCTCACCTGCTCGGTCCCGACGATCGCCAAGGTCACCGGGGTGGCGGCCGGTGCGGGCTGCAACCTCGCGCTGGGGATGGATCTGGTGGCGGCCTCGACCGAAGGCAGCTTCGCCGAACTGTTCATCAAGCGCGGACTGGTGGTGGACTTCGGCGGTTCCTGGGTGCTGACGCGGCTGTTGCCGCTGAACAAGGCGAAGGAACTAGCCCTCCTGGGCGAGACCATCTCGGCGACCGAGGCGGACCGGCTCGGGATCTTGAACCGGCTCTGCTCCCCCGACGAGGTCGATGTGGTGACCACAGACCTGGCCGGGCGGCTCGCGGCGATGCCCCCTCGGACCGCGTCGATGATCAAAGAGAACCTCAACCGGGCGTCAGGTGGAGGGTTGACCGATGCCCTCGATCAGGAATCGCTCACCCAGGCCCTCTGTTTCGCCAGCGACGACACCAAGGAAGCCGTGCTCGCCTGGGTTGAGAAGCGCACCCCCCGTTTCACCGGGCGCTGATCGGTGGCGCTTCGCATCGACCACCTCATCGTAGCGGTGCCCGATCTTGACGAGGCCGCAGCCCGGCTGTTCGAGCGGTTCGGGCTCGCGTCGGTCGAGGGCGGACGGCACCAGGGCCACGGAACCGCCAACCGGATCGTTCCCCTGGGAGACGACTACATCGAGCTGATGTCGGTGATAGACCCCGCCGAAGCCGAGACGTCGGTGATGGGCAGGTGGGTCGATGCTGCGGCACGCGAGGGAGCGCGCCTTCACGCGTTGTGCTTGAGGACCGACGACATCGCCGGTGTAGCGGCCGACCGGGGCCTCGAAGCGATCCCTATGACGCGGCTGAGACCCGACGGGATGGTTCTCTCCTGGAGGCTCGCCGGCCTGGACCGCGCGATCTCGGAGCCCCCACTCCCGTTCTTCATCCAGTGGGACACAGGTCTCCGCGAGATGCCCGGTGCCGCGGTGGCGCCCCACACCTGCGATCCAACCGGCATCACGGGCGTTGAACTGACCGGGGACCCCGCGGGGATCCGCGCATGGATCGGCGACGCGGACATCCCGGTCGTGGCCGCCACCGGTTCTCCGGGGATAACGAAGGTCACGCTCGGAACGTCTCTCGGAGAGATCGTCCTGGAAGGTTCTGAGCTCTAGAGCCGGATCGTGACCGGAGCCTCGCGGCGCAGCAAGGTTGCCGCCGCAACGGTCAGGATGCACAGGATCCCTCCGGCGAGGAAGAACGGTGCCCGCAGGCCGAAGGTTGCGGCGGTCACGCCTCCGATGAGCGCTCCGAGGGGCATGGCTCCCCAGGAGAACAGACGGTGGGCGCTCTGGACCCGTCCCAGGAGACCGTCGGGCACGAGGCTCTGACGAAGGGAGTTGGTCATGATGGTCCACACGGTTCCCGCGAACGTCATGGAGATCCACATTGCCCCGGCGAGCACCCACGAGCCGGTCGTGGCGACCACCAGGTTGGCGACCGCGACCACCGAGAGCGCGATCACGACCGTAGCCCTCGTGCCCAGACGTCTCTTCATCGGGGCCGCGGCGAAGCTGCCTATGAGGGAACCGCCGGCTTCCGCGGCCAGGACGAGACCGAACCCGGTCGCGCTGAGCCCCAAGGTACCGAGAACGAACAGCACCTGGATCGCGAACGTCGCCTGGAGGGCGAGGTTGGTGAGCGAGGCGATCACCGTGAGGTTCCTCAACAGGGTGTGGCTGCG
>JAENWQ010000224.1 GCA_016649855.1 Actinomycetota bacterium
CCTGAGGAACGTACGCGAGCCCGGGGCCCTGGCCGACCTGTCGGGCTACTCCCCGGACCTGTCGTTCGAGCAGAAGATCGAGGTGCTCGAAACGATCGACGTCGAAGAACGGCTCGAGAAGGTGCTGGCATGGGCGCGCGAGACCCTCGAAGAGGTCCGGGTCACCGAGAAGATCCGCGGCGAGGTCGAAGACGGCTTTCGCAGCGCGCAGCGCGAAGCGATCCTCCGTCAGCAGATGGCCGCGATCCGCAAGGAACTCGGGGACGACGGCTCCGAGGACACGATCGAGGAGTACCGCAACAAGATCGCGGAGTCGGGGATGCCCGACGCGGTGCGGGCCGAGGCGGAACGCGAGCTCAAGCGTCTCGAGCGCACCCCCGAGCAGAACATGGAGCACGGCTGGATCCGCACCTACCTCGACTGGATGATCGAGATCCCCTGGGGTGTGCGCTCCGACGACCTTCTCGAGGTCGACGAGGCTCGCCGCATCCTCGACGAGGATCACACCGGACTCGAAGAGGTCAAAGACCGCATCATCGAGCACCTCGCCGTGCGCAAGCTCAAGAAGGAGCGCGGCATCGAGGACTCTGGGCGATCCGGAGGAGCGATCATCACGCTGGTGGGCCCCCCGGGAGTCGGCAAGACGTCCCTGGGTGAATCGGTCGCCCGCGCTCTCGGGCGCAAGTTCGGACGGATCGCGCTCGGCGGCATCCGGGACGAGGCCGAGATCCGAGGACACCGCAGGACCTACGTCGGAGCGCTCCCCGGTCGTCTTGCACGCGCCATGAAGGACGCGGGAACGATGAATCCCGTCCTTCTCCTCGACGAGGTCGACAAGGTCGGCGCCGACTGGCGAGGGGATCCTTCCTCGGCCCTCCTCGAGGTTCTCGATCCCGCGCAGAACCACACCTTCAGGGATCACTACCTCGACGTCGATCTCGACCTATCCGAGGTGCTCTTCATCGCGACCGCGAACGTCGTCGAACAGATCCCCGGCCCGCTCCTCGACCGCATGGAGCTCCTTCGCCTCGATGGATACACCGAGGACGAGAAGGTCGAGATCGCGCGCGAGCACCTGCTGGAGCGACGGATCGCCGATGCGGGGCTAACGATGGATGAGGTCGAGGTGACCGACGACGCCCTGCGATCCGTGATCACCGAGTACACCCGCGAGGCAGGTGTACGGAACCTCGAACGGCAGCTGGGCAAGATAACGCGCAAGGCCGCCACCCGGATCGCATCGGGGGAGGCCCAAGCTCCGGTCACGATCGGTGCACCGCAGATCAAGGAGTTCCTGGGCCGCGCCCGCTTCCAACCGGAGGCGCCCGACCGCACCGCGGTCCCGGGCGTTGCCACGGGCCTCGCGGTCACCGGGATGGGCGGCGACGTGCTCTTCATCGAAGCAACGGCGATGGAGGGCGAGGCGGGGCTGACGCTGACCGGACAGCTGGGTGAAGTGATGAAGGAGTCGGCGCAGATCGCCCTGTCGTACGTACGGAGTCACGCCGTGCAACTGGGCCTGGATCCATCGTTCGACAACAAGCGGTTCCACCTCCACGTCCCTGCCGGAGCCGTTCCCAAGGACGGTCCTTCGGCCGGTATCACGATGACGACCGCGATCGTCAGCCTGCTGGCCGGGCGCCCGGTGAAGGACACGGTCGGGATGACGGGCGAGGTCACCCTCCAGGGCCGGGTCCTTCCCATCGGAGGACTGAAGCAGAAGGTCCTTGCAGCTCACCGGGCGGGTCTCACCGAGGTCATCATCCCGGCTCGTAACGAGCCCGATCTCGAGGACGTACCCGAAAAGATCCGCAAGGACATGACTTTCCACCTCGTGGGAGATGTCGCCGAGGTCCTCTCGATAGCGCTCGATCTGGAGAACGCGAAAGCTGCCTAGCCGGAACGCTTGACACCGTGCGCGAGCGCGCTAAACATCGGGTCCATGCTCCGCGCGCTCGCAATACGGATGACCCGGGATCTTCTTCCCGCCCCCGAGGTTCCCCGTCCCGAACGTTTTTCCCTCCGGGCATTCAACGACCTCATGCTGCCGGCGCTCGTCGCGCTGCACAACCGCGCGAATGAAAACGCGTCACCGTGGACCGACGATGAGGTCCGGGAGCGTCTCGACGATCCGGCCGCGTCCCACGGGCTGTTCCTCGGGACCGACCGGCTCGGAGCGGCGGGATATTGCTGGGTCACGACCGCTGGTATCGAGGCCGAGGTCGCGTCCTTCGGGATCGACGAACGCGCTGCGGGGACGGGGCTGGCAGCGTCGCTCGTCGCGCGAGGCCTCCAGTGGGCCGAGATCCAGGGCGCCTACGCCGCCATCGTTCATATCGGCGAAGAAGACCACAAGGCAGCGCGCCTCTTCCGGCGGCTCGGCTTCATGATCGAACCCGACCGGCCCAGCTAGATCTCCGGAAGCTCCACAACCATCCTGCACCCGGCCGGCTCGCGCCCCTCGGCGTGGATCTCCCCGTGGTGCAATTCGACGATCCAGCGCGCGATCGAGAGGCCAAGGCCCGTACCTCCGTCGGACGAGCGCGCGGCATCCGATCTGTAGAACCGCTCGAACACCCTCCCCCGCTCTCCTTCGGGGATGCCGGGGCCTTCGTCGGCGACCTCGAACCTGATCTTGCCGTCACTACCTGCGGCGACGATCTCGACGGTTCCCCCGCCCGGCGAGTGCCGGACAGCGTTCGCCACGAGGTTCGTCATGACCTGGTGGAAGCGTTCGGGGTCGGCGATCAGACTCAAGGTTGGTGGCGAGATCCGAACCTCGAAGTTCACGTCCGGCCCCCGGTGGCCGGGACCTCTCGCCTCGCGAACGATTCTCTCCACCAGCTCTTTCACTTCGAACGGTTGCGTCTGAAGCGGCACGGCACCGGACTCGAGGCGGGACAGATCGAGCAGCTGGTTCGCGAGGCGCCCGAGCCGCTCCACCTGCTCGAGCATCGAGCGGAGCGTCACTGGATCGGGCGGCTCGACCCCGTCCACGAGGTTCTCGAGCACGGCCTGCAGGGCAGAGATCGGGGTCCGAAGCTCGTGCGACACGTTCGCGACCAGGTCCCTGCGGAGCCGGTCCGTCTCCGCCAGCTCGGCGGACATCTGATTGAACACCCGGGCAAGCTCCCCCACCTCGTCTCGCGAGGTCGCCGTCACCCGCCGCTCGTAATCTCCCTGCGCCATCTCCTTCGCCGCGGTCGTCATCTCCCGGAGCGGCGAGGTCATCCCGCGCGCGAGGAACTGCACCATCGTGAGAGAGATCGCTCCGGCAAGAACGCCGCCCACTACCCAGGGGATATCGGCCCACGCCCCGAGGCCGGTCACCGCGACCGTGGCCGCCACCGCAGCGACGATCACGATCCCGAGTTTCACCTTGATCGAGGACAGGAAATCAAGCGGCCTCACCCGTCCACCTCGACCGAGTAGCCGACACCGTGAACGGTCCGCACGACCTCGTTGCCAAGTTTCTTCCTGAGCGCCGCGATGTGGGAATCAACCGTGCGGGCACCGGAGGAATCCCGGTAACCCCAGACATCGAACAAGAGCTGCTCGCGCGTGAACACCACCCCGGGCTCACTCGCCATCCGGAAGAAGAGATCGAACTCGATCGGGGTGAGGTGTATCTCTTCACCCGAGAGCCTGACCTTGCGGGTAGACGGGTCGGCGGCGAGCTCGCCGAGATTCACCGGTTC
>JAENWQ010000153.1 GCA_016649855.1 Actinomycetota bacterium
GGCAGATACGCCCCCAGATCACGTATGGAGGCGTGTACTTCCGGGTCGATGGGGAGCCGTTGCGCTGTGTGGACACGACGGGTCATTCACATGCCGGCATCTGGGAGCACCCCGACGGCAGAGTCCTGATCCTTCGCTTCGGTAAGTGGTTCGTGAGCGTGTTCGATGACTATGCGGATCTCGACAGGTGGGCGGCTCACCTGCGGGGGCGCGTCACGAGCGACGGATGGCTCGTGCTCAAGGGTGACGATCGACTAAAGATCGGTCCCGAGCAGAGGTACGGGGATACGGAAATCATGCTCGGTGATCTCGACCCAGGTGTGCTCCTCTGGCCCCTGCGATGCCACGGTTCCCAGGACACGGCCGCGGATGTGGTTGCGGGTCCGGGTATCGATGGCCCCGCGGGGAAGGAAGCGTTCACCAGCTGGTGTGATCGCGAGGTCTCGATGCAAGTACACGTTTACGCGTCGGCTGAATTCATCAAGCAAGTGGCTGCCGGCCTGAGCATCGAGAATGTCAACCGTAGGTATCCACTATCCCGGTACCACGTGGTCCCGTAGCACCTCCGCCGAACAGCAGACCGCCCCTATAGTTGCTCGATGCGCTATCTGATACTCGGCGGGACGCAGTTCGTCGGACGCCACATCGCCGAGGCCGCCCTCACGCGGGGACACGAGCTGACCTTGTTCCACCGGGGCCAGACGAATCCGGATGCGGTTCCCTACGCCCAGCATGTGCACGGCGACCGGGATGGGGGACTCGAGGCCCTAGGCGAACAGGTGTTCGACCGCGTGATCGATGTCTCCGGCTACCTTCCGCGGGTCGTGAGAGCCTCGGCCGAATACCTGGCCGACCGCACCCAGCACTACACGCTCATCTCGAGCGAATCGGTGTACCGGGAGATCGGACTCCAGGACGCGATCGATGAGAGTGGCGAACTGGCGCGGCTGGAGGACGAGACGGTCGAGGAGATCACCGGCGAGACCTACGGCGGTCTCAAGGTCCTATGCGAGCGAGCGGTGGAAGACGTCTTCGGCCGCCGGAGCCTGGTGATACGGCCGGGATACGTCGTGGGGCCGCGGGATCACACCGATCGTTTCACCTACTGGGTCGAGCGGATCGCCGCCGGCGGGGAGGTCATGGCCCCGTCGAGGCCGGAGCGCCTGGTCGAGGTCGTCGACGGGCGGGACCTCGGCGACTGGACGATCTGGATGGCCGACGCGCGCCGTCCGGGCCCCTACAACGCCAGCGGGCCTGAATACACCCTGTCCTGGGGTCTTCTGCTCAACCGGATCCGTTACGTGACCGGGAGCGACTGCAGCTTCACCTGGGTCGACGACGCCTTCCTGCGGGCCAACAAGGTCGAGCTACCTCTCTACGAGCCCGCGGACGGCTCGGGCGCCGACCTCCACTTCGATTCGTCCCGGGCCGTCTCCGAGGGTCTCTTGTTCCGTTCGCTCGCCGAAACGATCGCCGACACCTACGAATGGAGCGGGCGCAGGGGAGTAGACGCGCTGGCGACCGGGCCCAGCCGGGACGAGGAAGCCGCCCTGCTGGCCGCGTGGCACTCGTCCGTGGACTAGTTTACATAAGCACGATTATAGGAGGGCCGGAGGGACCTGAACGGGACGGAGTTACCAGGCCCAATCCGAGTACTTGACCTTCTCCTCGTCCGTGAGGCGGCGCAGGACGCAGAACTCGTTGCCTTCGGGATCGGCCAGTACCGTCCACCGGGCGTCACCCTGGCCGATGTCGACCTTCGTGGCGCCGATCGTCATCAGTCGCTCAACCTCGGAATCTTGTTCGGCGTTCTCGGGCCGAAGATCGAAATGCAGCCGGTTCTTGATCGCCTTGTCGTCCGGAACCTTGATGAACAACAATTTGGCGCCTTTGCGGCTCCGTGGCAGGACGGACACTTCCTCGTCCTCGTCCGGATCGTCGCTTGGGTCCTCGAGGATCTCGTAGTCCTCGAGCGCCTCGACCCAGAAGGCAGCCACGGCCTTCGGGTCGTGCGCGTCGATGGTCACGAAATCTAGCTTCAGCGTCATGTCTCCCCCGTTTCTCAAGGTAACCAGCTAAGGAAGATAACAGGTTATCCCGGGGGACGAGGTTCTCTCTTCATGCGAGTCAGGACCCGGTCCTTGAGTCCCCAGGCAGCGATGCTGAGGACCGCCTCGAAGACGATGCGGCGAGACATCTTGGAGCGCCCGGCCTCGCGCTCCTCGAACGTGATCGGTAGCTCGACGATGGTGCCCCCGTGGTTGCGGACGCGACGAGTCATCTCGACCTGAAAGGCGTAGCCCTCGCTGCGGATCGTGCCGGCGATCAGGTGGCCGATCATCTCGGCCCTGTAGGCGCGGAAACCGCTCGTCGAGTCGCGCACGTGGAAGCCGAGGAGAACGCGCGCGTACACGTTGCCGGCGGACGACAGCATCTGTCTGGCGCGGCTCCAGTTGCGGACGCCACCTCCCGCCACGTAGCGCGACCCGATCACAAGGTCGGCACCGGCGAGCGCGTCGATCAACCGGGGGACGACGGAGGGGTCGTGCGATCCGTCGGCGTCCATCTCGACCACCGCGGGATACCCGTGCTCGAGGGCCCAGCGGAAGCCATCAACGTATGCCGAGCCGAGCCCCTTCTTGCCCTTCCTCTCCAACACGGTGATCATCCCGAGGTGCTGTTCCGCATACGAGCGCGCGATGCCGGCGGTCCCGTCGGGGGAACGGTCGTCGACTACGAGAAGGTGAACGTCGGTAGTGGCGTCGAACAGCCTTTCGATAACGTGCCCGAGGGTCTCGCTCTCGTTGTAGGTCGGCACGATCACGAGTCCCCGGATGTGGGGCTGGGTCATGCGCGAACCTTATCTGTCCCCGCTCTCACCGAACGAGCCACCAGCAGCACCGACCCGACCATGCACAGGAGCGGGAGCCAGTCCCCCATCCGCGCGTAGGGAGTGATGTCGTCGGCGAAGAAGACCTCTTGCGTGATCACATCGGCGGTGCGCAGCCTGGTTCGTTCGACGACGTCACCGTTCGGGGCGATGAACCCAGAGATGCCCGAGATCGCAGCGTGCGCAACCCAGACCCCGTTCTCGACCGCCCGGATCTGACTGAATGCGAGATGCTGAGGAGAGGCTCCCGTGTCGCCCCAGGTGGACGTGTTCGTCGCCACGACCAGCAGCCGGCCCCCCAGGTCGATGCGCTCCCTGACGAGTGAGCCGAAGTCACCCTCGAAGGAGATCACCGTCGCGATCTTCGAGCCTTCTAAGTCGAAGACGACGGGATGAGCGGCGGGGATCGCGTCGCGCGGGATCTGATCGAGGATCGGGATCCAGTCGAGGGCCGAGCGGGCCGGGAGGAACTCCCCGAAGGGAACGAGATGTGTCTTCTGGTAGGCGTCGATGATCTTGCCCTCGGCCGAGATCAGGAGAGCCATGACCTTGTAGTGGTCGTTGTCGACATCGAGATTCACCCCGGCGATGATCGGGGCCGAGACGGCTTCGGCTGCGCCCGTTACGAGGCCTTCGACGATCGTGTCCTCCCCCAGATCGATCCCGACCGAGCTCTCCGGCCACACTACGAGATCGACACTCCCGGGCTCGAGCTGTGCGGTGAGCTCTGCGTGGCTCCGGATGATCTCGAGCTCCTTCTCGTAGAGACTTCCTTCGAAGTCGAGAGGCACGTTGCCCTGGACGATCGCGACCTCTAGAGCGCGCTCGCCCGAATGGTTCGCGGGGACGGCGAACGGGAGCAACAACAACACGCCCGCGAGCCCCGCCGGGATCAAGGACCGAACCACTCCCCTCTTGCGATCCCGGAACGATTCGGCCACCAGCGCGTTGGCCGCGACGATCAGGAAGGTCACCAACCAACCGCCGGCGAGCGCCGCCGGCTTCAGCATGAACGTGAGGTTGTGCTGACTCTGGACCAGTTGCCCCCAGGTGAAGCCGCCCAGCGGGACGCGCGCGCGGAAGAACTCGGTCGTGATCCATAAGACCGGTGCGGCCAGGACACGGGCCATCAGGTGTGAAGGAAGGTGCGAACGGAGATGCGAACGCCTGACGGTCACGGCATAGAGAGCGCCGAAGAGACCGAGGAATGATGACTCGAGGATCACCAGGAGCGCCCATGCGAGCCAGCCAACGATCGATATCCAGATCAACAACGCGCCGAAGAATCCGAGCCCGAACGTGAACCCGATCAGCGCCCCCTCGCGCGCGCTGCGGCCCTCCAAGAGCAGTAGGAGAGGAACGACCGCGACCCATGCGAGGAACGCCAGATCGAACTTGGGAAAGGCGAAGCTAAGGAGGACGCCGGCCCCGAATGCCAGCAAAGCGCGTCCCCTGAGATTCATGGAACGCCGGCGATCAGACGCAATCGCGGCACAGGACCCGCTTCGGGTCCGCCATCTGCGACCGATTCTTCACCAAGTGGCACCGGGCACAGACGAATTCTTGCTTCTCCTTGACGGGCGTGATCTTGGCGCGCAGTGGGGTGACCCCGGCGACCTCCTCGATGACCAGCTCCAGCAGGTCGTCGTCGTCATCATCGTCGTTAACCGCCCCCAGCTCGGCCTTGGCCCGTTGATCGAGGATCTGATCGAGGCTCGCCTCGGTGTCCTCGTCTTCGTCTTCTTCTGGGGTCTCGGCTTCTGCTTCTTCGATCTCGTCGACCTCGTCATCGACGGCCAGATCGTCATCGACCTCGAGGTCGTCGTCGATGACCTCAGCGTCGAGATCGACCTCATCGTCGTCCTCGGTGTCCTCATCGTCTTCGAAGCTCTCGAGTTGCTCCTGGTCTTTTGCCACCTGATCCTTACTCCTCGGACCCTTCGACCCGGACATCGCTCCGCCCGTCCGGGCTCAGGGATCCTCGCTGTGCAACATGATCCCGTCAGCCGAAAACCCTACGCCGAGGGGGAAGTAACAGGAAGAGGATAGTTTCGATTCCCCTGGGGTTCCCGGAAATGCGCACGGGAAACAAGATAAACAACAAGAAGACCCGAGTGACTCTTGGGGCCGCTCGGTGGCCGGCCGAAACCGGTTATTAGAGCGTTGTCCTCCAGCCACTCGGGTCTCCCCGAGATTTAGATGTCCCAAGCAACCGCTCGGTGCTCTTCGCCTTCCGATGGCCTGGGCGATCCGGCGGTCCGGCGAACCGGCTTACGCCTTGCACCCCCCAGTGGTTCTTCCGCCGGATCCGGCGAACCGGCTCCGACTTCCGTTCCAGCGGGTCGAAGTGGTCCGCATCGCCACCCCGGGGGGTGGTCCTGCGCTGTCATCCGCCGAGGCGGGTTCTGTACCGATGGGCCTAAGGCCGAAGCCCTCGTCACCACCGGTTCCACTCCGTCGACCTCCGCCGCGGTTCCTGCGATCTCGACTCCGAAGAGCCGTGATCCGGTTTCCCGGGTCACCGGTTCCGGTTTCCGTCGCATCTGAGACCGAAGTCTCCGGTGCGTCGGTGTCGCCCGCTCGAAGCGCTGCGACTCCCCGGTTCCTGTGGGCCCTCTTGCGAGGACCCCGGCGTTGCGGCCGTTGAGCTGCTTGGGACAAGACAAAACATAGAGCGCGGCGGATGCGGCGTCAATGCGAAATTCGGAAGAAGTCTCCGGAGCGCGAAAGATTGTTGGTTGCGCGCAGGAAGTCCACAGGTTACAGACCGATGTGAGCCGTTCATCCACACCCGGGCTCGACCGCGAGGCTCCAGCGGCCGGCCGGAGCAATAGACTGCTTCGCCATGCGAACGCATCACTGTGAGTGCCCGGCCACGACCAGACGAACCCTGGACTTCGTCGACATCACCGCGGATGTCGAGGAGGCTCTGTATTCGTCCGGGATCAAGGACGGTCACGTGACCGTGTTCGCCCGGGACCATTCCTGCTCGCTCATCATCAACGAGAACGAGCACGGATTGTGGCGGGATCTGAGAGCGACCCTGGAGCGACTCGAGAAGGATCATCCGGACGAGCTTCGAGCGAGCATCGGCTCCGCCTCGGTGGTGCTGCCGGCGGTGAAGGGGCATCTGCACCTCGGGATGTGGCAGCGCCTCCTGCTCATCGAGCTCGGGACGCCGAACGAGATCAATAGGTCGGTACACGTACAGATTGTGGGTGAATGAGGAATGGCGAAAGACGCACTCCCCAAGCAGTCGGAGGATTTCCCCGCTTGGTATCAGGAGGTAGTGAAGCGTTCGGGCATGGCCGAGCACGGCTTGCCCAAGGGCTCGATGGTGATGAAACCCCACGGCTATGCCGTCTGGGAGCACCTGCAACGTGCCCTCGACGACCGTTTCAAGGCCACGGGTCACGAGAACCTCTTGTTCCCGATGCTGATCCCCAAGAGCCTCCTCGATAAGGAGAAGGATCACCTCGATGGCTTCAGCCCCGAACTGGCGATCGTCACGATCGGCGGCGGCGAGGTGCTGGAGGAGCCGTTGGTCATCCGGCCGACCTCCGAAGCGGTCATATGGCCCACCTACGGAAAATGGATGCAGAGCTACCGCGACCTGCCCTTCCTCTATAACCAGTGGTGCAACGTCCTCCGCTGGGAGATGCGGACGAGGTTGTTCCTGAGGACGTCAGAGTTCATCTGGCAGGAGGGCCACACCGCCCACGCGACCGCCGTTGAGGCCAAAGAGGAGGTCGCCCGGATGCTCGATGTCTACCGGGAGGTGGCCGAGGAC
>JAENWQ010000045.1 GCA_016649855.1 Actinomycetota bacterium
ACCAGGAGGTCCAGTTCCTCGAGCGAGCGGACGCCGGCGATCTCCTCACGGGGTTCGATCCCGAAGAGGCGCACGGTCCAGTTGGCGGCCGCGTTGAGGAACCTGATCAGCGGCGCCTGGAGGAGGTTGTTGAACTTGAGGGCCGGAACCGCGCGACGGGCAACCTGGGTGGGTCGCGCGATGGCGAAGTTCTTGGGCACGAGCTCGCCGAACACCATCTGGAACGAGGTCGCCAGGATCAGGGCGATGGCGATAGAGACTCCGTGGACCGAGGACTCCGGAAGCCCCGCGAACTCCAGCACCGGATCGATAACCCGGGCCAGGGTCGGCTCCGCGATGAAGCCGAGGACCAGGGACGAGATCGTGATTCCCAGCTGGGCGCCGGAGAGCTGGAACGAGAGCGATCGGACCGCCCCGAGGATGCTGATCGCTTTCCGGTCACCCGATTCTGCTTCCGCTTCGAGGGATTCCCTGTTGATGGCCACCAGGGCGAATTCACCGGCGACGTAGAAGGCGTTGGCCGCGACCAAGATGAGAACGGCCAGTAGGCCCAGGGCGATGTCCATGCGCCGCTATCATGCCCGAATGAGCCAAGTGTCTATGGAAACCATCGTCAACCTCTGCAAACGGCGGGGGATCGTGTTCCCTTCGAGCGAGATCTACGGGGGTCTCCGCTCCGCGTGGGACTGGGGCCCCCTCGGGATCGAGCTGAAGCGCAACGTGAAGAACGCCTGGTGGCGCTCGATGGTCCACCTGCGAGGGGACGTGGTCGGCCTCGAGTCTTCGATCCTGATGTCCCCCAAGGTATGGGAGGCCTCGGGCCACGTCGCGACCTTCACAGACCCCCTGGTGGAGTGCACGAACTGCCACCACCGCTTCCGGGCCGATCACATCAATCTCGAGAAGAACTGCCCCGACTGCGGTCAGGGTCCTGCGTGGACCGATCCCAAGAACTTCAACCTGATGTTCAAGACCCACATGGGCCCGGTGGAGGATTCCGGCAACGTCGTCTACCTGCGTCCTGAAACGGCGCAGGGGATGTTCGTCGACTTTGCGACGGTCCAGACGACCTCTCGCAAGAAGATCCCGTTCGGGATCGCGCAGCAGGGGAAATCCTTCCGCAACGAGATCACCCCCGGGAACTTCGTCTTCCGCACGCGCGAGTTCGAGCAGATGGAGATGGAGTTCTTCGTCGAACCGGGCACCGACGATGACTGGCACCAGTACTGGCTCAAGGAACGGATGGAGTGGTTCCGCGATCTGGGGATGACCGAAGAGAAGCTGCGTCTCAGGGAACACGAGAAGGATGAGCTCAGCCACTACTCCAAGTCGACCTACGACATCGAATACGACTTCCCGGGCATGGGGTGGTCCGAACTCGAAGGGATCGCCAACCGTACGGACTTCGACCTCAAGGCTCACTCCGCTCACTCGGGTCAGGATCTCTCCTATTTCGATCAGGAGAAGGACGCGCGCTACGTCCCGTACGTGATCGAGCCAGCGCTCGGGGTCGAACGTTGCACGCTCGCCTTCATCATCGACGCATGGCGGGAGGAGGAAGCCCCCACCGCGTCCGGCAAGGTCGAGAAGCGGGCGTTGCTCGCGCTCGATCACCGTTTGGCCCCGACCAAGGTGGCGGTCCTTCCACTCTCGAAGCACGCTGACCTCACTCCGGTGGCCGAGAATCTCGCCGCAGACGTCCGGCGAAAGTACGTCACCGACTTCGACGTCGCCGGTTCGATCGGGAAGCGTTATCGGCGCCAGGACGAGGTCGGCACACCGTTCTGCGTAACGGTCGATTTCGACACGCTTGAGGACCAGCAGGTCACGGTCAGGGAGCGAGACACCATGAGCCAGGATCGGGTACCTATCGATGGGGTCCTGGATTACCTTGGGAAACGGATGGACGCGTAAGCAGGAGGACCAAGCACGAGGCAGAGAGAGGGATCGCGATGACGGCGGCAACTAAGAAATGGGTCTACGACTTCACTGAAGGTAGCGCCTCCCAGAAGAACCTCCTCGGCGGTAAGGGAGCCAACCTCGCCGAGATGACCAACATCGGATTGCCGGTCCCTCCCGGGTTCACGATCACCTGCGAGGCCTGTAACGCTTATCGCGTGGAGGGCGGCTTCCCCGACGGCTTGCTCGACGAGGTCGCCGAGCACCGCAAGCATCTCGAAGAGACGATAGGCCTCCAGATCGGGAACCCCAAGGACCCACTGCTCGTCTCGGTGCGATCCGGCGCTCCCTTCTCGATGCCCGGGATGATGGACACGGTGTTGAACGTCGGGCTCAACGACGAATCTGTCGAGGGCCTCATCAATCAGACGGGCGACCCGCGCTTCTCGTGGGACTCCTACCGCCGGCTGATCCAGATGTTCGGAAAGACCGTGATGAACGTCGATGGGGATCACTTCGAGGAAGCCCTCGAGGAGGCCAAGCACAAGAAGGGGATCTCGAACGACGTCGATCTGGACGTCGACGACCTCAAGGCTCTGGTCAAGACGTTCAAGAAGATCATCAAGAAGGACGCGAAGAGGGATTTCCCGCAGGATCCGACCGACCAGCTCCACGATGCGATCGAAGCGGTCTTCGGATCATGGGACAACAAGCGTGCGCAGGACTACCGGCGCCGGAACAAGATCGATGATTCCCTCGGCACCGCGGTCAACATCCAGACGATGGTGTTCGGCAACAAGGGCGATGACTCGGGGACCGGGGTGGCGTTCACCCGCAACCCCGCCACGGGTGAGAACAAGCCGTACGGCGACTACCTCCCGAACGCCCAGGGCGAGGATGTCGTCGCAGGGATCCGCCACACGCTGAAGCTCCAGGAGATGGGCAAGGTGCAGCCCAAGGCGTGGAAGAAACTCAACGCCCATATGGCGACCCTCGAGAAGCACTACCGGGACATGTGCGACATCGAGTTCACGGTCGAGAAGGGCAGACTGTGGCTGCTTCAGACCCGAACCGGCAAGCGCACCGCACGCGCCGAGTGGGAGATAGCTCGCGACATGGTCGACGAGGGCTTGATCGACGAAAGAACCGCCGTCAGGGATCGCCTAACCGCCGACAAGCTCGACGAGATCTTCAAGCCGGTGATCGAAGCGAAGGCCAGATCATCGTCCACTCCCATTGCGAGGGGGCTGAATGCTTCGCCCGGAGCGGCTGTCGGCCGGGCCGTGTTCACCGCCGATGACGCTGTGACGTGGGCCGAGAAGGGCAACCGGGTCATCCTCGTCCGTCGCGAGACGAACCCCGACGACTATCACGGCATGGTTGCGAGCCAGGGGATCCTCACCTCGGCGGGAGGCACGAACTCGCACGCGGCGGTCGTTGCTCGCGGCGAGGGCATCCCCGCGGTGTGCGGTGCCGCCGAGCTCAGCATCGACAAGCAGTCGAAAACGTTCACCGTTGGCAAGACCAGGGTCAAGGAAGGCGACTTCATCACGATCGACGGTACCGACGGGACCGTCTACCAGGGCGAACTGCCGACCGAGCGATCGGTCCTCGAGGCCGCGATGATGGGCCGGAAGAAGGCGCAGACCTCGGGACTGTGGAACGCTTTCCAGCGCTTCATGACGGTCGCAGACGCACAACGCTCTCTCGGGGTGAGGGCCAACGCGGACACCCCGGAGCAAGCGAAGAACGCTCGGGTGCGCGGGGCCGAGGGTATCGGTCTCTGTCGGACCGAGCACATGTTCATGGGTGAAGAGCGCGTCGAAGCGGTGCGCAAGATGATCTTTGCTCAGAGCGAGGAGGAAGAAGCCGAGGCCTACGGCGAGCTGCTGCCTCTTCAGCGGAAGGACTTCGAGGGGATCTTCAAGGCGATGGATGGGCTCCCGGTGACCGTCAGGTTGCTGGACCCGCCGCTGCACGAGTTCCTGCCGAACCATGTCGACCTCGAGGTCGAGGTTGCTCTGGCGGAAGCGGGCGTCAAGAAGATGGGGAAGAAGAAGCTCGCCGAGCGCAAGGAGTTGCTGGCGAAGGTTCGGGAGTTGCGCGAAGACAACCCGATGCTCGGACTCCGGGGTGTACGCCTCGGGATCGTGAAACCGGGCCTCTATGCGATGCAGGTGCGCGCCATCGTCGAGGCCGCGGTGAAGCTGAAGAAGAAAGGCCTCGATCCACGCCCGGAGATCATGATCCCGTTGATCGCCACGGCGGAGGAGTTCGTCCGCATGCGCGACGAGCTTCTCCCGGTGGTTGCGGAGGAGATCGAGAGATCGGGCGTCGAACTCGACATCCCGTTCGGCACGATGATCGAGCTGCCAAGAGCGGCCCTGCGCGCCGGTGAGATCGCCGAGACCGCCGACTTCTTCTCGTTCGGGACCAACGATCTTACGCAGACGACCTACGGGTTCTCCCGGGATGACATCGGCAAGTTCCTCGCAATGTACGAAGAGCTGAAGCTGGTCGGATGGAACCCCTTCGTGTCGATCGACGACCTGGGGGTCGGGCGTCTGATGAAGATAGCGGTCGATGAGGGCCGCGCCGCCAAACCCGATCTGCATCTCGGTATCTGCGGGGAGCACGGTGGGGATCCGCTGTCGGTGAACTTCTGTCACCGGCTCGGGCTCGACTACGTGTCCTGCTCTCCGTTCCGGGTTCCGACCGCGCGCCTGGCTGCCGGACAGGCGGTCCTGGGCGAATCGCAGTCGAGCTCGAAGTAGAAGCCGTCCTGGAAGTACCGATCGTTCTCGTCACCGGGACGATCGGGGCCGGCAAGTCGACCCTGATCGAAGCGATCTCGGGCGTCCTTCATGAACGAGGGCTGCGGCACGGGTTGTTCGATCTCGACTGGTTGGGCCAGCTCTATCCGGCCCCCGACGAAAACGACCCGCAGAACATGAGCCTGCAGATCAAGAACTTTGCTTCGATCTTGCCGCACTTCATCGAGGGAGGAGCGCGCTACTTGGTCGTCGGTTCGACCATCGAACGGCGGGATCAACTCGACCGCTTCATCTCGGCGATCGACGCGACGGACGTGACGGTGGTGCTGGCCAAGGCATCGCCTGCGACGGTTCACGACCGCGTCCGGGAACGCGAGTCGAGCCCGAGACTATTGGAGGATTTCCTGGCCCGGACCGATGCGCTCGCCGCGACGATCGAGGAGGCAGCGCTGCACGACCTTGCCGTCTGGAGCGACGGTCGTGACATCGCGGAGGTCGCGCACGAGGTCCTGGACCACCTCGGCTGGTGAGGCCCCCGCCCAGCGTTCTGCGTCGTGGGCCGGTGCTACCGTCGCCTTATGACCACGGTTAGGTCTCGGATCGAAGAGAACGAACGAAAGACCCTGTCCGAGCGCGCCGTCCTCTCGGTCGCCAGCAAAGGTCGCGACCGGGGCGAACCCGAGGACGAGCTCAGGGCCTGCTTCCAGCGGGACCGGGACCGGGTGGTCCACTCCAAGGCGTTCCGGCGCCTCGCGCACAAGACCCAGGTCTTCCTGGCGCCGGAGGGCGATCACTACCGGGTCCGGCTGACCCACACCCTCGAGGTGACCCAGGTCGCGAGGACGATCGCCCGGGCCCTCGCGTTGAACGAGGATCTGGTCGAGGCCATCTGCCTCGGACACGATCTCGGGCATACGCCGTTCGGACACATGGGTGAGGAATCTGTCGCCCGCTTCCAACCTGGCTTCCGGCACAACCTCCAGTCGGTCCGCATCGTGGAGGTGCTCGAGGATCTGAATCTCACCTGGGAGGTGCGCGAAGGGATCGCGAACCACACGTGGTCGATGCCGATGCCGGCGACGCTCGAGGGCCAGATAGCCCGCTACGCCGATCGCATCGCGTACCTGAACCACGACATCGATGACGCCATCCGGGCGGGGATCCTGAGCGAAGAGGACCTTCCGGCCACCACCAGAAGTGTCCTCGGGACGGGCCACCGGGAACGGATCAACACGATGGTGGGGGACCTCGTCCGAGCGTCCGAAGGTTCCACGGACATCTCCATGAGCCCTCAGGTCTTCGAGTCGATGGGCGAGACCCGAGAGTTCCTGTTCGAACACGTCTATCTCGGCCGTGTCACCCCCGAGGTGAAGGAGCAGGTCAAGGACATCATGAGCACCCTCCTGCACCATTTCGAGGCGACCCCTCCGGCCGAGAGCGAGGGGAACCCCAGGACGAGATCGGTCGATTACGTGGCCGGGATGACCGACCGGTTCGCGATGCGCACGTTTGCGGACCTTGCCGGAGAGGCCGACGGGGGCTCGGGGCTATTAGGATGAGGGGTACTTCCCCCGAAGTGGATCCTGAGAAGCTGGGCGGCTTCCCTGGAACTCCTCGCACCCGGGTCTAGCAGTTAGAAGGTCATGGCGAAGATCAACGACGAAGACATCGACAGGCTCCGCGATACCGCGGACATCGTCGAAATCATCTCCGCGTACACGCAACTGAAGAAGTCGGGCGGCAGCGCCTACAAAGGCCTGTGCACGTTCCACTCCGACAAGACACCGTCGATGAGCGTCGATCAGGCGAAGGGCTTGTTCTTCTGCTTCGGATGCGGCGAGGGCGGCAACATCTATCACTACATCCAGAAGATGGAGAATCTCGATTTCCCTGACGCGGTCGAGTGGCTTGCTCGCAAGACTGGATTCCAGCTTCGCTACGAAGAGCAGCGTCCGGGCGAGCGCCAGGCGCGGGGACTCAAGCAGAGGATCACCGCGGCGAATGAAGAGGCAACGCGCTTCTTCCACAAGGCTTTGATGGAGTCGTCTGACGCGTCGCAGGCGCGCCAGTATCTCGCCACGCGCGGCTTCGACCGCGAGGTCGCCGGGCGGTGGGAGCTCGGGTATGCACCGGGACACGATTCGCTCACCAGACATCTGATGGGCAAGGGATTCACCCAGGAAGAACTCCTGAAGGCGGATCTCTCGAGGAAGGGCGATCGTGACGGGAGCCTGTACGACTCCTATCGCCAGCGGATCATCTTCCCGACGAGGAGCCACCAGGGTGACGTCGTCGGGTTCGGCGCCCGCAAGCTGCTCGAGAGCGACGGTGGGCCGAAGTACCTCAACACCGCCGAGACACCCGTGTTCCAGAAGTCGCGCGTGATGTACGGCTTGCTCAAGGCGAAGGCGACGCTCGGCAAGGGTGACGCGGCGATCGTCGTCGAGGGCTATACGGATGTGATCGCGCTCCACGAGGCGGGGATCGATCAGGCCGTAGCGACGAATGGTGTCGCGCTCGGCGAGTCGCACTTCGAGCTCCTCAAGAAGTTCACGCACAGGCTCGTGTTGATGTTCGATGCGGACACGGCGGGCAAGGGCGCGACGGAGCGGGGGTTCGATCTTCAACACAAGCTCGGGTTGGAGGTCCTGGTGGCTCCGTTGCCGGAAGGCTCCGATCCGGCAGAAGTCGTCAAGAACGACGGTCCCGACGCGCTGCGGAAGATCGTCGAAGCCGCCTCGCCGCTGATGGAATTCAAGCTCCAACAGACGGTGGCGAAGCTCCGTCTCGACACACCGGAGGCTAAGGGTCGCGCGGTTCGTGAAGTGGTCGAGGTGCTAGGGTGGCACCCCGATCCAGTGGCGCGACACGAGTATGTATTCATGGCCGCGCGTCTGATCGGGGTCGACTCGGATGCGGTCCAACGGGCACTGGGAGAACGTGGAGCCCGACCCTCCGAGCCTGATCGAGCCGGGGGGGTCGATACGGGGCGTGATCGGCGCTTCCCCGGAAACGTGAAAGTTGAACGAGAGGCGCTCCAGTTGCTCGTAACTCGTACACAGCAGGCCGGTCCCTGGGCCAGACAACTCCGTACCTCCGATTTCACCGCCCCCGCCCGTCGTGATCTCTTCGATGCGGCTCTCGCCGCGATCGAAGCCGGAGACCCCGAGCTATCCGTCGATGTCGCGTCGCATCTCTCTCCCGACGCGTTCTCGCTCTATACCGAGCTCTCTCTCGGTGCCGGAGATGACCCCATAGACGACCTCGAGGGCCGTCTTCTCGAGGTGTTCGTACGCCTTAAAGTGTTCAGTCTGGAACGGGACATCAAACGTCGAAGGGCAACGCTGCAAGACGTGAATCCGGTAGACGAAGCCACCAAGCACGACCAGCTCTTCACCGAGCTTGTGGGCCTCGAGGCCGAGCGCCGCGACCTGTTGCGCCGGCTGCCAGGGGCCGCGTAGCCATGGCGGGGAGATCGGAAACCAAGAAACCCGCGGCCGAAACGATGACGGCCGATCCAACCCAGGCCCAGGTCGACAAGCTGATCAAAGAGGCGCGCAAGGAAGGCACGATCACCGCGGCCGAGCTCGCGGAACGCCTCGCCAAGATGGAACTCACCACCGACGAGACCGACGCGGTCTATCAGCGCCTGGTCGAACTGGGCGTCGATGTCGCCGAGGACGAGTCGATCAAGGAAGAGGCTGCCGAGGAAGAAGAGGAGTCGGCCGAAGACGCGGACGAGGTCCGCCGTCGCGAGCGACGTGCGATCGATCAAGCGCTGAGCAAGGCGCCCACCAACGATCCCGTCCGCATGTACCTGAAGGAGATCGGAAAGGTCGCGCTGCTCACCGCGCAGCAGGAGGTCGACCTCGCGAAGCGCATCGAGGCCGGGCTCCTCGCCGAAGACCGGCTGGTCACCGGAGCGGATTCGTTGACCGAGGATCAGCGCTGGGAGCTGAATCGCATCTCCCGCGACGGCGCCAAGGCCAAGAGGCACCTGGTCGAGGCCAACCTGCGACTGGTGGTCTCGATCGCGAAGCGTTACGTCGGCCGCGGGATGGCGTTCCTCGACCTGATCCAAGAGGGCAACCTCGGTCTGATCCGTGCGGTTGAGAAGTTCGACTACACGAAGGGTTTCAAGTTCTCGACCTATGCAACGTGGTGGATCCGCCAGGCGATCACCCGCGCTATCGCCGACCAGGCACGAACGATCCGTATCCCCGTGCACATGGTCGAGACCATCAACAAACTCGTCCGTATCCAGCGACAGCTACTCCAGGACCTCGGACGCGAGCCGACCACGGACGAGATCGCGACGCACATGGAGATGACCCCGGAGAAGGTGCGAGAGATCCAGAAGCTGTCACAGGAGCCCGTCTCGCTCGAGACCCCGGTCGGCGAGGAAGAAGACTCGTCCCTTGGTGACTTCATCGAGGATGCCGATGCCGTCGTGCCGCTCGAGCGGGCGTCGTTCAGGTTGCTTCAGGAGCAGCTCGAATCCGTGCTTCACACACTCTCGGGACGTGAGAAGGAAGTGATCAGGCTGCGGTTCGGCCTGGTGGACGGCCAGCCGCGCACCCTCGAGGACGTTGGCAAGAAGTTCGGTGTGACCCGCGAGCGGATCCGTCAGATCGAATCAAAGACGCTCAGCAAGCTACGACACCCGTCGCGCAGCCAGAAGCTGCGCGACTACCTCGAGTAGAGGGCTCTAGCCCGGTGGGGGAGCGACCGTCAACCCGCTGCGGGACCCGTTCGTCCCGTCTCCTTTGACCGCGGAGGTCACCTTCGACACACCCTCAGAGGCGACCCCTTTGGCCGTCCCCGTGGCTTTCCTCACCGCCGGTGAGTCCAGAAGGTTGTCGTAGAGGCGTCGAAGCTGAACGTAGCGCTCCTTGCCCGCCTTGGCACCCAGCACGTACCCGGCGCCGAATCCGATCAGTACTCCGAGGCGGCCTCGCATCTCATCCTCCATTGTCGATGTTTGTGTAGGTATCGTATGCCCGCTCGGGGGCCGGTCAAATCTGCACCCCGCGCGACCATCGACCAATTACTATGTGGGCCGACCCTTCCGAGGTAGCTCAACCGGCAGAGCAACCGGCTGTTAACCGGTAGGTTGTGGGTTCGAGTCCCACCCTCGGAGCCAAGGCCGAGGATCCCCACGGATCCTCGGCCTTTTTCTATGCCCTCTCCCCCCACCGTCAGGTTCGTAGTGATGTGTCCGTTTCGCACCCCGAAAAGGGCCACGTCAGGGGTGGTGGTTCCACCCCGACGGGGGATGTGCGGAGCCGGCCACGCTGCCAGCATGTTGCTTCTGATAACTATTGAGCATTACTGAGGCTAGGGAGGCAGTTGTGGAGCAGCTTTCGATTACCGAGCTGGAAGAAGTCTGGCAGCGCTGGACATCGGACCGTCGCAAGGTCGACCGCGACTGGCTGGTCGTGCACTACCTGCCGCTGGTGAAGATCCTGGCAGCGAAGATGGCCCGGTCGGTGGAGCCGTCCAATCGACCCGACCTCTATGGGTATGCATCGATCGGGCTCATGGATGCGATCGATCGCTTCGACCCGGCCGTTGGGGTGAAGTTCGAGACCTATGGCTCCCGCCGGATCAACGGAGCGATGGGCGATGGTCTCAGGACCCTCAGCTACTTCCCCAGGGGGGCCGAGAAGAGGGCCAGCCGGGTGATCGAGAAGATCGTTCCCGTGGACTTCCAGTCGGCGATGACCACTGACGGTGCCAGGCTCGACGAGACCCTCACCGACCGCCTCGAGGAAGGACCCGACGCCCTCAGCGATCTCGCGTCCGACCACTCCGAGGTCGTCAAGGCCCTCGTCCATCTTCCCGAGCGGGAGCGGATGGTGATCTCGCAGCACTACTACCTGAAGAAGCCTTTGAAGGAGATCGGACTGCTGCTCGGCGTCACCGAGTCACGGGTCTGCCAGATCCACCGGCATGCGTTGTCCCTGCTCGAGGAAGTCCTTACCGAACGGCTCTCCGCCTAGCACGGCAGAGGACGTGCGCTTCGAAGGCCATCTGCTTCGGATAACGTCCGGGCATGACTGATGAACAGGAAGCGATTGAACGCAAGGTGCTCGACGCGGTCGAACGGGTCTCTCCGGATCATGACGTCGTGCGGATCGATCCCCAGTACGCGGCGACGGCCGAGTTCTGCGCCAAGTACGGCTACTCGGAAGAGGAATCGGTCAACTGCATCGTGGTGATCGGGAAGTCGGATCCGCCGGTCTATGCGGCCTGCCTGGTCCAGGCCACGCGCCGGCTCGATGTCAACGGCACGATCCGCCGCAAGCTCGGAACACGCAAGGCGTCGTTCGCGCCGGCCGAAACCACGGTCGAGCTGACCGGCATGCTTCCCGACGGGGTAACGCCGTTCGGCCTCCCGGCCGACCTGCCGATCTGGATCGATGCACCGGTTGCGTCGCTGCCCAGGGTCATCGTGGGCGGGGGCAGCCGCTCGCTCAAGCTCTACGTTCCCCCCGCTGCGCTCACCGGGCTCCCCGGTGGCGAGCTTGTCGAGGGCCTTAGCAAGGATCCGGCGTGACCGGTTTCGACTCCCAGATCCCCGACTACATCGCACGGAACCAGGCGTCGTGGACCAAGGATTCCGAGGAGTTCGAGGCCTCCGGCCGCCGCGACTGGACCGCGGACGACCCCTCGTGGGGGATCTGGCTCACCCCCGAAGCCGAGGCGGGATTGCTGCCGGAGGTGTCGGGCAAGGACGTGATCGAGCTCGGATGCGCAGCTCTCCCGAGCCCACCGGTTCCAGAAGGAATTCGACCGTCGCTTCCCTCTGATCCAGGCGCCTGCCGAAGCGGTTCCGCTCGCGGATCAGTCGTTCGACATCGCGATCTCCGAGTACGGGGCGAGCATCTGGAGCGATCCGTACCTCTGGATCCCGGAGGCAGCGCGTCTGCTGCGACCGGGTGGCGAGTTGATCTTCCTGGTCAACGGGACCCTGCTCGCGCTGTGTCTTCCGGACGAGGACGACATCCCGGCCGAACCAACCTTGCTGCGCGACTACTTCGGCATGCACCGCTTCGAATGGCCCGACGACGATTCGGTCGAGTTCCATATCGGCCACGGAGACTGGATCAGGCTGCTCCGGGCCAACGATTTCGAGGTCGAGGACATGATCGAGTTGCGGCCCGGCGAGGATGCGACCACGAGGTATCCGTTCGTCACGCTTGACTGGGCGCGCCGGTGGCCGTGCGAAGAGGTCTGGAAGGCGCGCAAGAGGTAGCAGTCGGAGACGTTCAGCGAAGCTTCAGCATCTTTCGGCAACCATTCCGTCGTGAGGTTGGTTCGTCTAGCTGCAAAGGGAGCTGAGTCATGCCGTCCATCTTTCGTACTCCGCTGGCCGCTGTCCTGGGGCTCGCGCTCACATTCGGACTGGTCGCCTGCACCGACAGTGGCCGGAGCGCTTCCGACGACTCGTCGCCGTCACTGGACTCAGCCGGGTTGTCCGAGCTTCCGCAGGGTGATGACCCCGTCGATCTCGACCCTGCAGACTTCACCGCAGACATCGACAACCCCTACTTCCCGCTGGTGCCCGGCACGCGCTTGACTTTCCGTGAGATCGACGAAGAGGGCAAGAAGCTTCAGGTCGTCGTCATCGTTACGAGGGAGACGAAGAAGATCGCCAACGGCATCACCGCCCGCGTGGTGCGTGACACCGTCACCAAGGACGGCGAGATCATCGAGGACACCTTCGACTGGTACGCCCAGGATTCCGATGGCAACGTTTGGTACATGGGCGAGGACACGGCCGAGTTCGAGAACGGGAAGATCAAGACCAAGAAGGGTTCGTTCGAGGCCGGCGTCGACGGTGCGCTCCCGGGGATCATCATGCCCGCCGACCCGCAGCCGGGGCTAACGTACCGCGAGGAGTACTACAAGGGCGAGGCGGAGGACAACGGTGAGGTCCTCAGCACCGACGAAATGGCAGACGTCCCATTCGGCCACTTCGACGGCATGCTGCTGACCAAGGAGACCATCACGATCGAGCCCGACGTGCTGGAGTACAAGCTCTGGGCCAAGGGCGTCGGCGTGGTGCTCGTGCTTGGCATCTCGGGTGGCGGCGGTCGAGAGGAACTGGTCAAGAAGGACACGGCGCCGCCCACGGCGGGGACCGGACCACTCGGCGCCCCGAATCCCTAGGCAACGTACTGCCGGGATCAGGCCGAAGTCAGCGCTTGGTCGAGATCGGAGATCAGCGCTTCAGGGTCCTCGAGTCCGATCGAGAGCCTGACCATCCCGGCCTCGATGCCGGCGAGCCGCAGTTCCTCGGCGCTGTAAGAGAACTGTGACGAGTTATGCGGCGCACTTGCGAGCGACTCGACCCCGCCGAGGCTCGTTGCCTCGGTTATCACCCGCAGCGAGCGCATCATCCGCCCGGCGGCCTCGTTGCCCCCAGTCAGAACGCAGGTGACCATCGCCCCGCGTGCATCCTTCTGCCAGGTGCGCTCGGCGACGTCGTGGTCCGGATGATCGGACAGCCCCGGATAGGAAACGCTCGTGATCCCCTCGTGGTCCGCGAGCCATCCCGCGATCTTTCCTGCGGTGTCGCACTGCCGGGCGAGCCGAACCCCGAAGGTCTTGAGCCCTCGGGAGACGAGGAAGGCCGCGTGAGGGTCGAGTGAGGTCCCGAAGCTGATCACCCGTTTCTGCACCTCGGTGATCGTGTCCTCGTCGGCCACCACGACGCCCGCGATCACATCCGAGTGTCCGCTCAGGAACTTGGTCGCCGAATGCACCACGACATCCGCTCCCAGCGACAGCGGCTGAACGCAGAACGGAGAGGCGAAGGTCGCATCGACCACCAGCGTCGCTCCGGCGGCGTGCGCCAGCTCTGCAACGGTCGGGATGTCGAGCAGGCGCAACTGTGGATTCGACATCGCCTCGGCGTAGGCGACCTTTACCGGCCCCGTGCTGAGGGCCGTGGCCCAGCCGTCGATGTCGGCGACGTTCACGAAGTCGATCTCGATGCCCAGCGCGGGGAGGTCTCGCACGAACAGATCGCGGGTGTCCCCGTACAGTTCGCGTGCCACGACGATCCGGTCGCCGGTCCGGAGCAAGGTCAGGAGCGTCGTCGCGATCGCCCCCATCCCACTCGAGGTCATGAACGCATCCCCGCCCCCGTCGAGCCGCCTCACCATCTCGGCTGCGTGGGCCACGGTGGGATTGGTGAAGCGTGAGTACCAGGTCTCGTTGAGCCCGCCGGTCGCGATGATGTCTTCATAGCTCTGATCGTCGAGCCGGAAGGTCGTGGACTGGTAGATGGGGGGCACCACAGGCTCGGTACGACTCAGATCCTTGTCCCGCCCCCGCCGGTCACCCATGGTCTCTCTGTACCACACGCTCCGGGGGGTAACCTCTTATCCGTGGGGGCCGTAGCTCAGTTGGTTAGAGCGGCGGACTCATAATCC
>JAENWQ010000216.1 GCA_016649855.1 Actinomycetota bacterium
CGTGTAGCGGGAGCCGGCCGCCGCCAGCAGTTCCTCTTTGTTCGTGACCACGCGCGGTTCATCGAGCCACGGAAGGGACTGGGATGGACCGGCCACGACCGCTCCGTCGAGCTCGCCTTCTTCGAGGGCCCATCCCAGAAGGGCGGAGACCGCACCCCCGTCTTGACCCTTATCCAGGATTCCTTTCTCGGTCGCGCGCACGAGCGTCTTGTAGAGGTACTTCCCGTAGATCTCGTCTTCGTGACGGCGGCGGCCGTAGATCAGCTCTTCGATCACGTTCACTTTGGGGTCCAGCCGCAGACACGCCATGGCACACAGCGAGCACCCTTCCTCGCCGTGAACGCAGTTGTCGAAAGGCGAGTTTGGATCCGTCTGGATCGGGTCGAAGTCCTGGAGCTCGAGAACCTTGTGAGGGCAGGCAACGATGCAAGCTGAGCAGCCGCAGCAGATGTCCGTGGAAACGATCTCTTCGTAGAGGTGCTTCCAGTGCTTGCGTTCGCTAATCGTCAATGCTCCCCCTTCCGTGCGGCGATCAACCAAATTGTACTGGGACGGCCCGGCAAGCGGCGACGTCGGCGCGCCTGGGATGCGGGGCATGGTATCCCGTGACCGATGGACGCCGGACTTCTCGCGGTCAAGCGGCTCGACACTGCCAAGAGCAGACTCTCGCCGCGCTTCGGTGACGACGAGCGTCTCCTGATCGCGACCGCGCTGTTCGAAGACGCCCTTGCCCTCTGTGCTTCAACCACCCACCTCAAGTGGTGGGTGGTCAGCGATGACGAAGGGGTCATCGAACGCGCCCTCCACGCGGGACTCGAAACGATGAGAGACGAAGGAACCGGCCTCAACGACGCCGTCTTGACCGCAGCGAGGGCGCTGTCGGGCCTCGGCGCGTCCTCGGTCACCGTTCTTCCATCCGACATCCCGCGGGCCACAGCGGAAGACCTTCTCGACATCTCGGACACCGGCGAGGTTTCCGATGTCGTCGTGGTTCCGTCGGAGGGTGACGGCGGTACGAACGCTCTTTACCTGGGTCCGCCGGAGGTCATCGCCCCCCGGTTCGGTGCGGGAAGCCTCGTGCAGCACGTACGCGCGGCTGAAGCCGCGCGGCTTCGTTGCTCGGTGCTTCCGCTGGAACGTTTGGAGCTCGATCTCGACACCCCGGAGGACATCGACCGCTTCCTCGAGACCGATCCCGGGAGCGCCTCGCAGACGGCCGCGTTGCTGCGTCGACTGACGGCCTAACCGATCTGTTCGTCGGACCGGGGTTCGGCGGCGATCTGCTCGGCGCGTTCCACGGCAGCCTTCTCCGCCCGCCCCACCAGCTCCTCGAGTCGAGCCGGTGTGGGGATCCGGACGCCGGCTCTCCCGCCGAGGGCTCCTGCCGCGGCGAGAGAGCCGGCGGCGAGCACAACGAGGACGATCGGTTGGGCGTTGCCCGGGTCGTGGCGGCCGCCGATCGGGTCGCCCTCGGGGGACCCGAAGGTCGCGAACGCATAGACACCGAGGCCCACCGCTATCAGAACGAACAGGATCTGCATGAGCCTGATCGTGCGCGTCTGACGTCCGTGTGCGACGGGCCCTCTGTGGGAGCCCCCTGCCATCGTTCGTTTCATGAGGTGAATCTACCGGGTGCTTTCAGAAACCCTCGACAGATACCGATAATGGGGGCTCCGGACCGGCCGGGGGGAAGAACCCCGGGGACGGGATCGTCATCGCGTCGACGGACTACTGGAGCATCCATGATGAGGAGCGCACGATCACCGCGGTCGAGGGAAACACCTACTACCTCGACAAACCTCTCAAGTACCAGCACTGGGGCACGGTCCAGAACTTCGGAGAGCACGCGGTCGACGAGCGCGCCGAGGTCGGCCTCCTGACCCGAAACGTCGTCGTGAAGGGTGATGGATCCTCGGTCGAGAGTGGATTCGGTGGCCACACGATGGTCATGGAAGGGAGCACGGTTCGCATAGAGGGCGTCGCGTTCGAGAACATGGGCCAGCGCAAGAGGCTCCGGCGCTATCCCCTTCACTTCCACATGGACGGCTCGGCCCAGAGCTCGTACGTGAAGGACTCCTCCATCGTGCACAGCTTCAACCGATGCCTCGTCATCCACGGAACCAACCGTCTCCGGGTCTTTCCGCCACCGAACAGATGTATCCCCGACGGACGCCGCTCAAGAGCTTCACGGGGAACGTGGCGCACTCGAACGGGAGCCGAGGCCTCAACGTGGACGACGGGCCGCGACCGAACGGGGAGGTCGAGAGCACGTTCTACGACCCGCACATGGACCCTGCCGACGAGGAGTTGGAACGCGTGGTCGCCCGCTTCGAGGATTTCACTGCCTACATGAACCGCGACCGCGGCATCTGGCTGCGTGGCATCAGCGAGGTCGTCTCGAACGCCACGCTCGCCGACAACCGCGCCGGAGCGACGTTCGCATCCGACGGAGCCTTCGTCGAAGACTCGTTCATCGTCGGCGAGACGGCCAACCTGGGCACCGCCGAGGAGTGGGAGGAGACCGGCTACCAGGGTCGGGCGCTCCCCTTCTTCTGGGACCCGGGGACGCCGATCCTTGGCTTCGAGTTCTACGACGGTCTTGTCGGAGTGAGGAACGTCACCTTCGCCGGACTCAACTCCAACCCGGTGCGCGGATCCGGTGCCCTCGGGTACCTGGCCCCCGACGCGTTCTCGATCGATCCCAACAACTTCGCCGAGAACATCACCCTGATGGATTCGAACCCCGTGTACCTGACCCCGGTCGAACCCGGCATGGACGGCGACGCGTCCAAGGTGTTCGTGGACCAAGACGGCTCGGTCACCGGGACGCCGGGGCGGGCAGTGGTTGCCGACAACCCATTCCTCGTCACCGAGAACTGCACTCACGTGGCCGCCTGGAACGCTTACACATGTGATGAGGACTACGTCTCGATGTACGTCTACACGAACGGCGGAACGACGGCGATCAAGCAGCTCGTGCTCACTCGCGACGACGGCGTGAAGCAGACCCTGATGGGGTGTTGCGAAGACTCCACCGACGCCCAGACGAGCGTGATCCCGGCTCGCAGCTACGGAGTGAAGTTCAACGAAGGAACGCCAACCGACGCGCACCTGGTTCTGTGGCGCGGTGAGGGCAGATGGCTCCAGCTCGAGCTCAAAGCACCCCCGGGCGCGGACATCACTCGTTGGGGCGAGCCCCTCGAGTCCGTCGGGAGCCTCGGGGCGCTGGCGTCCCAGGACGACTCCGCGTACTTCTACGACACGGACAGGAAGGTCGTGCACATAAAGCTCGTCGGCAACGGCGACTGGGAAGAGATCCGCGTCCGGTCGTAGGCGGTCGCCTACTCCACCGTGAACGAGGTATGCATCCCTTCCTGGTAGTGCACCACAGAGTCATCGACCACGTTGCAGAAGAGCACGTAGCTACCCGTCTCCAGATCCACGGTCAGATCAGCGGAGCTTCCGTCTGTGATGTCCTCGATCTCGTCGACTGCCTCTATCCCAGAGCCCTCCTCATCGACGGAGCCGTCGTCCGTGGTGGGGAGATCTGCGGAGTCGAGATCGGTCTTCACGACCACGAACTCGTGAGTTTCGCCACCCACGTTCTCGACCGCGAATGTCGTCTCACCGCTGTCGACGCTCTCCGGCGTCACGCTTACTGTGTACTCACTGAGCTCAACTTTGGGGCCCGAATCCCCACCACACGAAGCAAGGACGAGCGCCCCACACGTCAGAACAAGGGCCACTCCCCAGCGACTCACAGACACAGTTCCCACTGCTCCAGCCCCACGGTTAGGTTCGCCTTACCCACAGCCGGAGTGCAAAGTAGCACGTTAGAGATCCCGGAACCGGTATCCAGGTCGAGGGCCGTTCCTCCCATCAAGACAACGAGCCCTGGGGGATCCCCCAGGGCTCGTTGTCTTGATGGGAGGAACGGCCCTCGACCTGGATACCGGTTCCGGGATCTCTAACG
>JAENWQ010000189.1 GCA_016649855.1 Actinomycetota bacterium
ATGAGACGGCTCGCTCACCCCACCCTCCGTCCGGACTCCAGACGGATGGTTTCGTCGGCGCGCTCGGCCACCACGGGGTCGTGCGTGGCGAAGATCACCGCGGTCCCTCGCTTGGCTATGTGTCCCACGACCTCCAACAAAGCGGCGGCCGAAGCGTGGTCGAGTTCTGCGGTCGGTTCATCGGCGACGAGGATCGGAGGCGCTCCGACCGCGGCCTGAGCGAATGCCAGACGCTGTTGCTCCCCGCCCGAGAGCTCCTCCGGCCGGTGGCCCGCGAGGGCCCCGATACCGAGGAGATCGAGGACCTCGGCGATCTCGTCCTTGGGAACCCCTCCGCGCATCTGCGCGGCGAGGGTCATGTGATCCCGGAGATTCAGATACGAGATGAGGTTCTCGGACGGACGTTGGAAGACGTAACCCACCAGTCGCTTCCGCGCGCGACGTCGCGCCGCGGCGCGCATGTCCGACAACTTGACCCCGCCTACCTCGACGGAGCCATACGAGGGACGATCCAGTCCGGAGAGGATGCGCAGGAGAGAGGACTTCCCCGACCCCGATGGACCGACCAAGGCGGTCATCATGCCGGGCCGGAACTCCGCGTCGACATGATCGAGTGCCTGAACGTAGCTGTCCGCAGCCTGATAGACCCTGCTCACCCCGCGGCAAATCCCGGCGGGTACGTCGTTCACTCGACCCCCTGGCCGCGCCCCAGCAAACCCAAGCACCGACACTACCGCGCCATCACGTCTGCGGCCCTTGATGCGAAGGCTGGATCTCCTCACAGGGATCGCACTCGAGCTGCAGGGTGGCGTGGTCGATGCCGAAACGCTCGCGCAGCATCTCCTCGATCCTTTGTCCATCGATCTGAGCGTCGTGCAGCGAGCGATCTCCGGCGACCTGAACATGCGCGGAGAGTGCCGGGGTATCCGAGGCCAGGCTCCACAGATGGACGTGGTGTACGCCCTCGACCGCCGGATCGGCGCGGA
The DNA here is from genome assembly GCA_016649855.1 of Actinomycetota bacterium. Classification (GTDB taxonomy): domain Bacteria; phylum Actinomycetota; class CADDZG01; order CADDZG01; family WHSQ01; genus WHTI01. The sequence continues at coordinate 987 of JAENWQ010000189.1, forward strand.
TGGCGTCTTCGACGACCACCGGATCGAGGTCCCGGGGCGAGCCCTCCATCAGAACGTGGGCCGTCGCTCTCAAGAGGTCCCACGCCGACCACAGGACGAGGAATCCGATGCCGATCGAGACGACCGGATCCACCCAGGTGGCATCCCAGACGATGATCGCGATGCCCGCAGCAAGTACCCCAACGGAGCCGATCGCGTCCATGACCATATGGAGGAACGCGGCGCGCATATTGAGGCTGCCTCCCTTGCTGCGACCGAGGATGACCGCGCTCCCGATGTTGATCAGCAACCCGATCACCGCAACCGCCACGAGACCGCCCCCCGCCACCTCCACCGGATCGCCGACCCGGTGCACGGCCTCGTAGAAGATCCACCCGGCGGCCGCGAGGAGAAGGATGCCGTTTATCTGGGCCCCCAGGACCTCGGCGCGCTGCAACCCGTAGGTGTGGCGCGCCGACGACGGTCTGCTCAGCAGCCGGTGCGCGACGAGGGCGATGGCCAGGCCCCCCACGTCTGAGAGCATGTGCGCGGCGTCCGCCAGCAGGGCGAGTGAGCCGAAGATAAGGCCGCCGGCCACTTCGACTCCGAGGAAGAGGCCGTTGGCAAGCAGGGACAGCTTGAGCGCTCGGGCCTGCTCGTAGCGGTGGTGGAGATCTGTCATCAGAGCATTTTCCCCCCAATGGCCTTGCGGCTGCCAGGATGACCCAGGACCATAGGGGCCCCCCCCCGGGCGGGGGCTGTTCCACACCTTCCACCTGCGCGGGCACCGCTGGGCCGACACGCGCACCGGGATGCTGGCGAGCCTCGATGATCTGGCGCCACTGTCGGACATGGGGATGTCCGGACTGTTCGTCGTCGGCGACGCGAACGGCGTCGTCTCCGATGCCACCCTGCAGGCGATCCAGCGCTGGAAGACCTCCGAGAAGTCTCACCACCATTAGGACGCCGGGAGGCCTTTACACAGGGGTTTCCCGTCGACCATCATTTCGGGGCGGGGTTCAAGGATCAGCGGGTCGAGCGGTTCCTGATCGAAGTCGAACAGGTCGAACATGTCGTTGGCGTTCTTATCCCGCGCGGTCAGGGGGTCGACACCGAAGAGACGTTCCTGGAGAGCGAGGAACGAAGAGAACTCGAACGTCGTGTCGCTGATGTGCCCGCTCTTCGCCCATGGAGAGATGACGATCAGCGGAACGCGCGGCCCGAAGCCGAGATCGTCGACCTGCGGTGGTGGCACGTGGTCGTAGATCCCTCCGAAGTCGTCCCAGGTGATGAAGATCGCGGTGTGGGCCCAGTCCGGGCCACTCATCACCGCGTTGACTTGCTTGATGGTCCAGTTCTCGCCGACGCAGAGGCTCCGGCCGGGGTGCGGGTGATCGTTGAACTTGGCCGGCGGCAACAGATAGGAGACCTGCGGCAAGTCACCCGCCTTGGCATCCGCGAGGAACCGCTCGGGGTCAATGACGTTGTCCCACCGCTCGGTGTTGCGGATCTCATCGATGGCGAGCAGAGGGTTGTGGAACTGCTCGGGGTTCCCGTAGTAGTTCCACGACACGCCGATCTTCTCGAGCTCGGGGAAGATCGTCCTGACGTCGAGGCACGCGCTGATCTCACGGAACAGCGCACGGATCCTGGCCAGGCGGAGCTTCCTCTCCCATGCCATCAGCTTGGGATGGTGGGCGAGCCGGTGGAATCGCTCGCGCTTGTCCTCGCAATAGAGCCCGCGGCCATCCTCGGGTGTCAGCTTGTTGGAAACCACCCGGCTTGCGCTCGCCGCCACCGTGTACATGTGCTCGGGGATCGTCGGCCCGTACATCGATGAGAACATCCGCTCGCCGAGGACGAAGCGTTGCGCGTACTTCCAGTAGGCGGGGATGTCGGCTCGCCGGTATTGCGTGTACCCGTCGAGATAGCGGCCCCCGGGGATGCGGTCGAAACCGTTCATCTCCCCACCGTTGACGACCACCAGTCCCGAGATGAAGTCGTGGCCGATGTCGTGAGCGTAGATGTCCGGGGCGCGCTTCAAGGTGATCTTGGAACCGTCGGAGGTCCGGCCGGAGGTCACGCCGTCGGCCCCCGGTAACCGTCCGAAGAGGTTGTCGAAGGTCCGGTTCTCCTTGACGATGAACACGACCTTCTCGATCGGGACATCTCCAGCCGGCGTCGCCTCGCCGCCGGCCTCTCCGCCGGCATCTCCCCCGGCCGAACCAGACGGCGGCGTGCACGCTCCCGCGGCCAGTACGACCGTGAGTCCGGCGATCAGGAGACGGCGCATCCGGGAAACATAGCCCCCTCCCTGCTGAAACGTGCTCAGGGGCTGTACCATGGAGGTGGCTTCGGCCCGGCGATGGAGCTCGCCGTAGACCGCCCCGTGCTGATGGCTCCTACCTGTTCTGATGGCGTCTGATGGCAGGAGGAGCGATTGAGGTCTGTATCCGTGATCGTCGGAGGGGCAGCCGGATCCCTGGCCCGCTGGGTCGTCGGGACGTTGATAGCGTCCTCGCCTGATTCGTTCCCGACCGCCACCCTTCTCGTCAACATCAGCGGTGCATTCGGTTTGGGCGTGGCGGGGATCCTTCTGATCGAAGTCATGGCTCCCACCCGCTACCTCCGAACCTTGATAGCGATCGGTTTCTTCGGGGCCTACACGACGTTTTCGACCATGGCGATCGAGGGCGTCAGACTCCTGGACCTGGGCCATGGGTCCGTAGCCATCACGTACTGGATCGCCACCTTGTTGCTGGGACAGTCCGCGGCCATCGCCGGAATATGGCTCGGCCGCTCTATCGGAAGGAGTCGTCATGAAACTCGAGGGTGAAGGGAAGCTCCTCCGGATCTTCATCGGCGAGTCCGACCAGTGGGACCACAAACCACTCTACGAAGAACTGGTGCGCAAGGCCCGGGCCATGGGCCTGGCCGGCGCGACCGTCATCAGAGGGATCGAGGGCTTCGGCGCGAACTCGCGCCTCCACACCACGCGCATCCTCAGGTTGTCCGAGGACCTGCCGCTTGTGATCGAGGTCGTAGACACGGTCGAGAATATCGACCGCTTCCTGGCCGAGGTCGACGACATGATCGAAGAAGGCATGGTCACCGTGGAACGGGTCGAGGTCCGGAAGTATCAGGCAAGCAAGGGCAAGGACGAGTGACGGTGCTCGCCGTCGCGGTCGGCGGTGGGATCGGTGCCTGGTGCCGCTACGCCTTGGGTGGGGTGATCGTCGCGCGGCAGCAAAGACCTTTCCCGGTGGAGACCCTGGTGATCAACGTGCTTGGCAGTCTCCTTCTTGGTGCGCTTGCCGGCTCCGCCTCGGCGGGACGCCTTCCGGATCAGGCTCTCACTTGGGGTGGAACCGGCTTCTGCGGAGCGTTCACGACCTTTTCGACCTTCACGTTCGAGACACTGCGTCTGATCGAGGACGGAGCGTGGCGCACTGCGCTCACGAACCTGCTGCTCTCCGGCTCACTGTGTTTCGCGGGGGCCGGTATCACCTTCCACCTCTTCCGGTAGGGCGACGTACCTCTCGCGAGTCTCGGGGTAAGCATTGAGCTCATCCAATGCCGCTGCAGCTCTCCGTCGATGCGTTGACCGATCGACCTCGTCTCTCGCATTGTCGATCGAGCCGAGGGTCGCGGGTGAAACGGCGATGTCGAGCACCGATACGGCCGCCCGCAGGATCCGGTGATTGAGGCGCCGGAGAGAGTTGGCCTCGGTGATCGACCTGACCAGATATGGATAGATCATCGTCCAGCCCCCAACGATCGGGTCGCCCGCGCGCTGACCCTCTGTCCGCTCCGCGCGGCAAGGACGCTCACCAACGAGATCAGGGCGAGGCTGAAAAGGGTGACGAGGGCGCCTAGGTGGCTGGTGCCGAATAGACGCTTCTGACGGGGATGACGCTGCCCCTTCGCGTGGGGCGATCAATCGCTCCCAGATGGCCGTGTGATCGGCTCCAAACCCGCCTCAGGAGCACCCGAAGTCGCTCCAGGACAAGGGA
>JAENWQ010000031.1 GCA_016649855.1 Actinomycetota bacterium
CTCGCCTTGGCTGGACTTCTGTTCGTCGGCTGCACTGAGGAGGTGGCGGACCTTCCTCCGCAACCAGACGTTCAGGAAACCGATGCCGTAGGCGGAGTCCAGGTCCCCGACGTCGTCGGACGGGATCTCCGGCGTGCCTTCAACGCGCTGGAGCGGGCCGGTTTCGTCGTTGATGTCTCTGCCTTGTCAAAGAGCGAGCGCGGCTACGCCACCCGCTACCAGACTCATCCTCGGGTCCGGGTGGTGGAGATGGACCCACTACCGGGCACCCTCGTCGAAGAGGGAACCACAATCGCGATTCTCGAAGCGGAGTGTCCTCGCGACAGCATCTGTTAGTTCGGTCCTTGTATCAAAGGCGAGGCAGCTGACGGTTTGCGGCTTTCGCAGGTTGCCGAACGGAAGGTGATGGCTCGGGGAGCGAATCTCAGGCCACCGCCCGCGCCTCAACCGGCCACGCAACCGATTCGTCGTAAGTCTGACCATGTCGAAGGCAGCCATGCAGGATCCCGACCAGTCGGTTGGCCAAAGCTCGGAGGGCTTGGTTATGGCTCTTGCCGAGGCTTCGATGCCGGTCGTAGTAGGCCCGGGCCGGGGGTGACGCGGTCAACGATGCGAACGCCCACAGGTAGCAGGCGCTGAACAGTCGCTCGCTACGGGCGTAACGAGCGAGGACGACCCGGCGCCTGCCGGAAGGTGCCATAGGCGCGACTCACCGTTTGAGGCGCCTCGAGTTGCTCAGAGCGGAGCGCGAGCTGGATCTTCTCGGCTTTGGTCTGGATGTTCTTCTGCCGGCCGCCCTTCTTCAGAGCGCTGGCGATCTTCGAGCGGGAGAGTCGCCGACCGAGCTCAGGGGTCGGTGCGATCGACGTAGCCGGCTGCGACGAGAGCACCGACCAGCAGCCCTCGGTCGAGCTCGATACCGACGATGGCGTCCTCGGGCTCCTCGACGTGGTCGGCGACCAGCTCGTGGAGCTTGGAGATACGCCGTCTACGACACAGCCTCTAGCAAGGATCTTGCCTTCCTGATCGATGATGCAGACGTCGTGATGCTTCTCGGCCCAGTCGATCCCGACGAAGACCAAACTTCCCTCCTCTCAACTCGACGACAACAACATCAGCCTCGAGGAGATAGGCGGCGTCCTAATGGATCAGTGCTCTTGATGGCACGACATCCCACGAGCCCTCATCTCTCCTCGCCGACCGAAGGGGGCACGATCTAGCGCTAAAGCTTTACGCCTAAAAGGAAATCGGTGCTCACCCTTCGGCTGGCTGAGAGGTCACCCTCCCATGAGATCTTGCAGCCCTATTAGAAGGACAACGTCACCTTGTCGCCGACCTTGATCCCGGCATCCTCGAACTTCCCCTGGTTAACCTCGAGAGCGACGTCGTACGGTTCCGCCGGCGCGTAGATGGGACACGTCTCGGTGAGACACGGGTCCATGTCCTGGATCTCCTGGATACGTCCGTCCGTGCCAATGAATGCGATCGAGAGCGGGATCTTGGTGTCCTTCATCCAGAACCCATTGGTTGTGGGCTCGAAGAACACGAATGCCATCCCGTGATCCTCGGGAAGCGACTCCCTGTCCATCAGCCCTCGTTCTTGCTCGGTCCGGGATCGGGCGACCTCAATCTCAAGCAGCACCGATCCTCCGTCCGTATCGATCAACGCCGTGGCCGCACGGAACGACGGGCCTGACGATGGGGTTGGTGACGCGACCGCGTCCGGCTCGGAGCCGCCGCAGGCTGCTGCCAAGAGGCCAAGAGCCACTACTACAAGGACCCGCAGAGAGGCCCATCGGGAGACACATCGGGAGGCGCGCATCTTCCAACTCTCGCGCAGAGCACGAACAAGCGGACCGGGTTACAAAGAATCCAGTAACGGTGCGAAGCCGATCAGAAAGAAGGATGGCAACAGACAGAGCGACAGGGGGATCGCCATCATGACCGGGGCTCGCCTCAAACGCGCCTCGAAGTCCGACGCCGCCTCGGCCCTCCGCACCCGGGCCAGAGACCTGAGGGAATCCGACAGCGGTACCCCTAGCTCGATCGCATCTCCGAAGCGATCGGCCAGCTCGGGCAACCCCGCGCGCTCGAAAGCCCGCCGCGGCTCAAGCCCCAGGACCATCAGGTCGCGGGCGCGTTCGAACCGAGGTTGAGACTCTGAGGGCCCTTCGATCGCGGCCGCGGCCAACGTTTCGATCAAGGATGCCCCTGCAGACAGCGAACGGCTCATCCCATCCACGGCGAGGGCAAGTCCGTCGTCGGACGGAGGTCTCGGAGTGAGACGCGCTATCCAGAACGAACCGAGCCCCCCCAGAACCGCGCCCAAAGACACCGCCCCCATGCTTGCGATATCGACGCCACCGCGGATCGCGCCGGACAACAGCAGCAGCATGACGGGCAACCCGAGGATCACGCGGCCCGAGAGTCGCGCACCGGCGGCCGCCGCTCGGGCGTTCCGCGCTCTTCCTCCAGACGCCTGGACCGAGGTGGCGAGATCATCGACCGTTGCGGCCAAGTCTCCCCCGGTTCTCAAGCACGAGCCGAAAGAGGTCGCTAGCGTACGGCCCTCATCTCCCCAGCTCCGTTCGATCGAGGCAAGCGCCTCCATGAGGGGAAACCCGGTGGCGATCCGGACCGCGACCGTTTGCACCTCAGGACGGACCTCTGAGGGCACATCCCGAGGCCAACGCTGGAGCGCGGCCATCGGGCTCACCCCCGAGCGCAGGAGCGAAGCGAGTCCCCTGAGAGCCACGGCGCGCGGATCTTCTTTCACGATCGCTCCTCGATGGAGATCAGCCGGCGTTGCCCGTCCCGGCGCTCGAGATGGACGTACAGATCGAACGCAGCGGCCACGCTGCGGTGAAGCGACTCTTCGGAGGTAGCGATCCGCTCTTGCAACGCAAGCGCGACCAGACGGTCCGGAACGTCCGCCGCGGACCGAGCGTGCACGGTCATCATCGAGCCCTCGTGGCCGGTCGACATCGCGGCCAGGGCGTAGAACGCCTCACGGCCGCGGACCTCCCCCACGACGAGCCGGTCGGGTCGCATCCTGAGAGCGGCCCTCAGCAGTTCTGCCGCCTCGACCTCTCCCTTGCCCTCGACGTTCTCGGGCCGAGCAACCAATGAGACAACGTGGGGGTGACCCGGGACAAGTTCTGGCGTTTCCTCGATCGTGACTATCCGTTCGGCCGGATCGACCCGAGCGAGGAGCGCGTTTAGGAGCGTGGTCTTCCCACTACCCGTCCCTCCGCTGATCACGATCGAGGAACGATCCGCAACCGCCCCATCGAGTCGATCTCGGAGCGAGCTATCCAGCATCCCCCAGTCGACCAGATCGTCCAGGCTCGGTCTCTCCCGGGGCCACCTCCGGATCGAGACAACGGGTCCGGCGGGAGCGAGTGGAGCGAGCACGGCGTGGACCCGTGCACCATCCTGCATCCGTCCATCGGCGATCGGACACGAGGCATCGATCCGGCCGCCGGCCCACGAGATCCACCGGTGCACGAACCCCAGAAGCTCGTCCGCGCCTTCGAACCGGACGGAGGTTGCCTCGAGCCTTCCGGCGCGCTCAACCCACACGTCATCCGGTCCGTTGACGAGAACGTCGGTTACCTGCGCATCGCGCATCAAGTCCCCGAGTGGCCCGTAGCCATCGATGTGATCGGCGAGAGCGCGCACGTCGTCCCCCACACCGTCTCCACCTCGCTGAGCCAGCAAGTCCCGTAGAGCCAACCGTCGCCGGGCCGGATCGAGCTCAGCCAGATCCGCTCGTTCGGCTACGAGGCCGAGGAGGTCGTCATTCATAGGGGCAACCCCGCGACGAGCCGGTCGAACGCTCGCTTCCAGCGAGAGAAAGAGGTAGTCAGGAGCGCGCCGCCGTCCTCACGGTCTCGTAGAAGAGCAGAGCAGGGGAGCATCAGGTCGAACCGTCGACCGAGCTCTCGCTCCAACGTCGAACGAGTGGCCTCGCCTCCCGGGCCGGTTCGATTCGCGACGAGCAACCAATCGTCGCCGTCATGCCGAGCGAGGAAGTCGCGCGTGCGCGCGACCCCGGGGAGCGTCGGCGGAACCACGACGACGACCATGGCCGCCGGAGCGAACATGACCTCATCTGTTCGGTGGGCAGGCATGTCCACCACGCAGGTCGCGAACGCCTTCATCGCCGCGGCAAGGGCGGACTCGGGCTCGATGGGGGCGAAGAGACCCCGGAAGCCTCCCGCATGTGGAACGGTCAGCAACTCGGCGGCGGGATCGAAGATGCGAACGTCGGGCGGCATGCCCAGACGCGCGGCCCCTCCAAGGTACGGATCCAGGTCCACGTAGCAGGCGCGCTCTCGCGTCGACAAGGCGGCGGCAAGGTGGATAGCCAGCGTCGTGACGCCGGCGCCGCCGCAGGCCGAGGTAACCAGGAGCGTCAGACCCCGGGTTGCGAGCGCGTCCTTCACTGCGGCTACAACGAGACCCGGTTGCGAGGGATCGAAGACCACATCGATAGATGGACCCGGTTCCGTCCCGACCACCACGTCAACCTGACCCGGGACATCCTCATATAGATCTACAGACCACTCGGGAGGTGCGTCGTCGAACGCACGCGCCGCGTCGAGCCTGAGAGATCGGTCGCGACATACGATCGCCACACGTGCAGCAGCCATAGCCCAACTATCAAGGGGACACCGCGCCGATCCGGTGGCCTACGCCACAACAGCGCGACAATGCATGCCCATGGAAGCCGCATTCTTCGACCTCGACAAAACGATCATCGCTCGCTCGAGCCCGCTGGCTTTGAGCCGCTCCTTCCTGCGCGAGGGCTTGATACAGCGCGGGACATTGCTCAAGTCCATGTACGCGCAACTGGTCTTTCAACTGATGGGCGCTGATGAGAACAAGATGGAGAGGATCCGTGAGGAGAGCGCCAAGCTGACCGCCGGATGGGAGGCCGACAAGGTTCGGGCGGTAGTCACCGAGGTCCTCGAAGAGGTGATCTCGCCTTTGATCTATGCCGAAGCTCTCGAGCTGATGCATGACCACCGCGCTGCCGGGCGGCTGATCTGCATCGTCTCCTCTTCACCCGAAGAGATCGTGGCCCCACTCGCTCATATGTTGCGCGTGGACCGATGGATCGCCACCCGCCCAACGATCGAGGACGGCAAGTACACCGGTGGGCTCGACTTCTATGCTTACGGACCCCACAAAGCCGAAGCGATGAAGTCACTTGCCGAAGAGCTGGGGCTGAATCTCGATGCCTCCTTTGCGTATTCAGACTCGGTCACGGATCTGCCGATGTTAGAAAGGGTGGGCAACCCGGTTGTGGTGAACCCCGACAAGGATCTCCGGAGGATCGCCGAAGAACGCGGGTGGAAGATCGAATGGTTCCGCGATCCCGTGTCAATGCGAGATCGCCTTCACCTGGGCAAACCCGAGATGTCGGTTGGGAACGGTGCCTTCTCAGCCACTATCATCCTGGCGCTCGTGGGCCTGTGGTGGTGGCGGAACCGCAACGTATCGCCCAAGGCCTGATATGGAAGGGAACAGATGAACGTATCTATTGCGCAGAGGAGGATCTTCCGCGCGGCTATCGCCGCGTGCCTCGTCGCGTCCCTTGCCGTCACCGGCCTCTCCACCTCGAACGCCGCGCCGAACAAGGCGGAGCTAACCGCGGCTCGCGAACGGCTACAAGAGCTGGAGAAGGATTTCGAGATCGTGGTCGAGGAATACAACCTCGTCAATGCAGAGTACGAGTCTCTCCAGAAGCAGATCGCGGAGACGAGCGAGAAAGTCGCGACGCTCGAGAAGCACATGGTGACGACGAAAGACGAGGCAGTCGCCATCGCGGTCCAGATATACAAGTCGGGCGGTTCCACGGGTTCGCTCGAAGCCGTCCTATCTTCGAAGTCGCTCGCCGATATGGACACGAGCATCCAGTACCTGCAAACGTCTCAGGAAGCGCAGGCGGAAGTGTTCGAGCGTCTCGACGCGGCGAACCAGGAACTGAACGTCGAACTCGACCGGCTCGAGGCGCAAAGGGCCAAGGCCGACGAAGCACGTGACCGGGTTCTGGCCCTCAAGGCCGAGATCGAAGAGAAGATCGCGTCGCAGCAGGACGAGATCGCCGAGCTGAACGAGAAGATCGAGCGTGCGGAAGCCAAGAAACGGGCCCGTGAGCTGGCCGCCGCCCGGGCCGCAGCGCGCGAAGCGGGCACCCCCGCGCCACCTCCGCCCGGGACGATCCCCACGGTTCACGCGACGAACGCGAACGCTCAGACGGCCGTCGACGCGGCGCTGTCTCAGGTCGGCAAACCCTACGTCTATGCGGCCGCCGGGCCGGATTCCTACGACTGCAGCGGCCTCACGATGTGGGCCTGGGCCCAAGCGGGCGTTTCACTCCCCCACAACTCGGGCATGCAGTACGCGGCGACAGCACACGTCGCGCAATCGGACTGGCAGCCCGGCGACTTGCTGGTCTTCGGATCGCCGATCCATCACGTCGCCATGTACATCGGTGGCGGACAGATGGTCGAGGCGCCCTACACGGGCGAATACGTCCGAGTCGTCTCGGCCTACCGCTCCGACTACGTCGGCGCCGGCCGGCCAGGAATCTAGCTGATCAAAACTTTAGACGGGCGTTGGGATGGCCGCAATGACTTTCTCGAACGTGTCTTTCGTCGCCACGGAGCGCCTGGCTTCGAGCGGAGGGGCCAAGGGAACCGCCTTGACGCCGAAGCGGCCGGTGCTATACGGAAAGCAGCCGTCGACCTAGGAGGGGCTTTGCGGTCGAGAGCAGCCGGTTACGTTGCGGGCGTCAGCAAGGTATCGAGCTTGGGGGTGCGCGCGACAACACCAGCGACAGCCGCGGACAAGACTGGAGTCACCAGGACCATGATCGCGATGGTCGGCCATGGCACAACCAGAGGGCGCCCAGCTTGACTCGCAGCTTGCACCACCACGGTCGGAAGGAACCCAGCAGGAACAGCAAGCACGGCAGCGATGAGAGCGAGGAGCGCGGAGGTGGCCGCGACGACCTTTCGGTGTGTCAGTGGTCCGGCACCGATCGCGACCAGGATCTGATGCGAACGTCGCGATTCGGAAGCAACCAGGGCAACCGCTACGGCCAATACGGCTAGAGCCAATGGAACGCTAGCCGCGGTGGCAGCCGACCGTGCGAGTGCGTACTTCGGCAAGTAGTCCTCGTTGCTGAAGACGAAGAACCCAGGGTGATCGGCAGCTATCTGACGCGCACGATCGATGTCATCCGACGACAGCGGCCCCGGTGATGTCAGCAGGTACAGCGAGACGTACTCGCTTAACCCCAACTCGTCCGCGGTGTCTTGTGAGATCACAATTCGAGGGATCGACTCGTTGAAGTACGCGGGAGACTCCACCGCTACAGCTGGCAGTTTCACGCTGCGCTCTCCCCCGCCCTCCGCGGGGACACGAACGCGCACGAAACCCTCGTTCGTATCGAATCCACCCAGCACGACCGCTTTCCCCTCACTCAGGGGCTCGACGCCATCTTCCCCGTGTACCGCTCGTAGGAGGTCGCCATCCGCGACAAACAACGGCCATGACGTGACAGTGGCGACGCCGGGACTCAGCTCTTCTCTGGCACCGAACGCGAACACATCGTAACCTCGCCCACCATCTTTGCGAGGCGTCACGGCCTGCCTGAGGGGCACAGTCAGGGCTTTCGGGAAGGCGCGTCGAACGTCACTCGCGATGTCGTCCGTGAGTCCAGCCGAGGCGACATCCGCCAACTGCCCGATGAGGAGTTGGTCGTCACCTAGTCGGGGCGAGCGGCGCTCGTAGGTCTCCTCGCTCAGCGAGTACGTAGACACCGCCACAGGGACAGCTAGAGCGATGACCGCCGCAGCCACAGCGGCGCCGGTTCTTCGCCCGTGTCTTGCCGCGTCTCGGGCGGCCAATCGTCCTGCTGTAGGCAACCGATCCGCCATCGATCCCACGAACGAAACCAGCATAGGTATGGCTAGGAGGATGCCAAGGAGCATCCCAACCAGACCCACCGCGAGCCAGGCGTTCTGGTCACTGATCATCGCCCACGCGGTCAGGACGCCTCCAGCCACCAGAATGAGTAGGCCGAAGCCTGCCAACCGACCAGGAGGACGAGGGGGTGGCGTGCGACCCGCGAGGGCGGCCACGACGCTGAGCTTGCCCGCGGACCTGGCGGGCGCAAGGGCAGCAAGTGTGGCCGCTACCGTTCCCATGAGGACCGCCGCGATCAGCATGAGCACATTCACATCGACGGGGCCCACGACACGACCGACCAGAGGATCGAGGAAAGGATGCACTGCGAACGCCATCCCGACGCCGAGGACGCTTCCGAGAAGCCCGCCCACAAAGCCGAGCGTCGTGCCTCCGAGCCAGACCACGGCCCGTACATGGCGAGGCTCTCCCCCGATGGCGCCCACCATCCCAAGCTCACGCAGCTGACGGCGCGCACCGACGACGAACGCGGCCGCGGCGATCAATCCAGTGGCGAACAGTGCGAGTACTCCTCCAACTAGCGAAACCCCGTCCCAGACCGCAGCGTCGTTCACTACCCAAGCAGCTACTTCATCCCGCGTCGTCACCGACCCACCCTGCCGGCGCACCCACTTGTACACGGACGGATCGAGCGTTCCTGAGGGGAGGTCGACCAGAATTCCCCCACTTGATGCATCAGCGCTCAAAGTCCCCGGCGCGACGATGGCGATGTGGTGATCGAGGTCTTGAGGGACTCGAGCGAGGCCGACGACTCTCAAGGAATGTTCACCGAGCTCGATGTCATCGCCGATCTCTGCATCGAAACCGGCCAAAAGATCCCTATGGAGTGCGACCTCCCCGGGTTGTTTCGGAACGCGACCGGCCTCCAGTTCGTAGAGGCCGCGCAGCAGCGGGCTCTCGAGTCCCGGCTCAGGCTCGAGGATCGTGGCGTTCACAAGCGCGCCGCGTCGGATGAGGGAGTCCTCTTCGAAGGTCGTCCTTACCACGTCGGAGCCGCCAGGCAATCGGGCCGTCAGCTCATCGACATCGAAGTTCCTTCCGACCGAGAAATACACATCAGCGGCACCCAGCGTGCCTGCGACCTGCGCCTCAGGGCCCGCGACGGTCGTGCGCGCTACCGTGGCAGTGGCGGTAACGAGCGCCACCGGCAAACTGACCATGGCGATCACAAGGATGCTGCGCGGGACATTCCGCCTCGCGCCCCGCGACGCGATCCTCGCGGCGGCCCTCAGGGGTGCGGTGTTCACATCACGACCCGGTCGAGAAGCTCCTCTGGTCCCTTCGGCGACTCGGTCTGGTCCACGATGCGACCATCGCGTAGGAATACGACCTGGTCGGCCCACGCGGCCAGACGCGCGTCGTGAGTCACTAGGACCCCTGCCCCACCCCGTTCGCAGTGGTCTCGCATCAACCGCAACACGCTTTCGCCAGTCACCGTGTCGAGCGCGCCGGTAGGCTCGTCCGCGAGCAGCAACGTCCGCTCACCGACGACCGCGCGCGCGATCGCGACACGCTGTTGCTCGCCCCCGGACAACTCGTCGGGGAACCGCTTAGCGAGACTTCCTAGGCCCAGAAGCTCGAGCGAGGCCATCGCGGCAACCGACGCGTCACGGCGGTTCACGCCATCGAGCTCAAGCGGAATCGACACGTTCTCCACGGCCGTGAGGCCTTCGATGAGGTTGAACTGTTGAAAGACGTAGCCGATGCTCCGCCTCCGCAAAGCCGCTAAATGACCTACCGACAGCTGGCCGAGTTGGGTCCCGTCGACGATGACCTCGCCTGAGGTGGGTTTTTCGAGCCCGCCGGCCAACGACAGCAATGTGGTCTTGCCGGAACCGCTCGGACCCATCACTGCAACGAGCGCGCCCGGCTCCACGCTGAGGTTGGCGTTCACCAACGCATCGACCTGCGTGTGGCCGCTACCGTGGACGCGGGTAACGCCCCGCAGCTCCAGCGTCAGAGTCACGACGGCACCTCCTCATGTTCGAACGCATGGGTTGCGGGTTCGACCGGCCTCCTCTGCGGCGCCGTATCTCCAGAAGCCGCGATGCGTGATTCACACGAGTCCAGCCACCGAACCCGCGCCTCGGTAGTAAAGATCAGTGAGTCGAGTAAGAACAGCCATCCGAGATCACCGTCAGATGGTGTCTCGCGCTTCAGGCGCGTGTACTCCTGAAGGAGCTGAACGGCACCCCGTCGTTCGGTCTGGATCACACCGACAGCGTCGTCCCGGTTCCTTCGGGTCACCATGACGAGCTTCAGTACCAGTCCCTCCCGCGCGGGCGGACCGTCCGCTGCGGGCTCTCGGAACCAATCACTGAGGCGCTGCCGACCCTGATCGGTGATGCCGTAGATCTTTTGGCTCTCGGCTGCATTAGAGGACTCGGCTTCGACCAGGCCATCACGTTGGAGCCGTTGCAGCGTCGTATAGACCTGCCCCACGTTCAGGGGCCAGATGCCCCCCGTGCGCTGTTCGAAGTCGTTCTTCAGCTGCAGCCCGTACGAGGGCCCGTCCTCGAGGATCGCTAGCAGACTCATCCCAACCGACACGCCGCCTCCTCTGTATACCGAGTATAGAGAGCCTATATACCCGGTATAGCTACGTCAAGGAAATGGTGAGCTCTGAGTGCGCGCTGAGCCGGACGAAGCTGGGCGAAGGCTGCGTGGGTGACCTGGATCTCCACGGTCTGACGCTTGTTTGGAACCGAACGGGCGTCGGTCCTCCTGCGTCGGCTGCGACACCGTTCGGTAAGAACCAGGTTCAAGGTCTTCAGTCTTTTCGCCCCCTAGAGGTCGCAGCCCGAAGGGACCGACCGAAGTCGCTTCAGCGTCAGCGGTACTGGAGCCGCCTTGACGCCAGAGCAGTCGGTATTAGAAGAAAGCAGGCCGTCGACAACGAGGCCAGGAGCGGGACGAGGCGGCCGTCCAGGTCGGGCCCTCGCCCACACGCGATGCGGTGCTCGTTAGCGGTAGACGTCCCGGCGATGCGCGATGCGGTGGATCGTCACGGTGCTTTCGTCCTCCCGGATCCGATAGATGACCCGGTACTCGCCGCGCGCTGCTCGGTGCAAACCTTCGAGGTCAAGTCGCAGCGCCTTGCCGACACGTTTGGGATTAGCCGCGATCGCTCCGTCGATAAGCTCGAATATCGCAGGACGCGCCTTGTTGGGGATACGAGCAAGATCCCGCCGGGCCTCCGGCGTGAAGCGGATCTCGTACACGGCCCTACCTGAGGTCGTCTACTTCGACGAACTCCCCGCGCGCCTCTTGCTCCAACGACCGCTTGAGACCGGCCATGAGCTCGGGGTCACTCAATGTCTCCAGGGTGGCTTCGAGGCTAGCGAGATCGTCCGCGTTCATGAGCACGACCTCTCCCCCGTCGGCCAGCTGCAGGGTGACGCGTTCGTGACGCTGGCGAACTGCTGCGGCAAGCTCGGGCAGGCGGGCGCGGGCATCCTCGATCGACAACGGCTCACTCATGATCACCATGCTACGCCCCTCACGACCCAACGTCACAAGACGGACAACGCGTCGAGCTCGTGATCTTCGACTGTGACGGCGTGCTTGTCGACAGTGACCGCATCTCCCTTCGCATCCAGGCAGAAGCACTCGCTGAACTTGGGCTGCCGATGACTTACGAGCAGCGCTTTGAGCAATTCGCCGGGCTTGGTATGCCCAGGACAATAGAAATAGTCGAAGAACGCCTGGGCCGATCCCTCCCTGCCGACTGGGACGCGGTTCTTGCAGCTCGCGTCCACGAAGCCTTCGAGAGGGACCTCGTGCCCATTCCCGGCGTGATCGAGGCACTTGACGCGATCGTGGTGAAGACGTGTGTCGCGTCTAGCGGCACTCACGACAAGATGAAGCTCACTCTCGGTCTCACGGATCTCTACGAGAGATTTGACGGGCGGATCTTCAGCACGACTGAGGTCGCCCGCGGGAAGCCCGCTCCAGACTTGTTCCTTCACGCTGCCTCACAGATGGCACACGAACCCGCCAGATGCTGTGTTGTAGAGGACAGCAAACCCGGCGTGGAGGCCGCCCGGGTCGCCGGCATGTACGCGTTCGGCTACGCAGCCACAACGTCACCTGACTTGCTCGACGGCACCGACACGACCGTGTTTGACGACATGCGACTTCTTCCCCAGTTGATCAACGGTCTGTGACGACGATTCTCAAGACAGTCCGTATGCGTCTGCGCGAGTTCACGGAGGGCGATCTCGACCCCTCGCGAAGATGGTCGCGGACGAGGAGCAGATGCGCTTCTACCCACGGCCCCGGACGAAGGACGAAGCGCATGAGTGGATCGGCCGCAACCTCCGCCTCTATAAGGAGCATGGATTCGGTTTCTGGTTGATGGAGACACTCGACGCTGGCGACTTTCTCGGTTACTGCGGCATCAGGCCTCTGACGATCGAAGGTATTGAAGAGGTCGAGATGGGGTGGCACACGAGAAAGCAGTTCTGGGGCCAGGGCCTCGCGACGGAAGCGGCCGCCGCGTGCCGCGACCTGGCCTTCGAGCGCTTCAACCTGCCGCTCCTCGTAGCCACGATCGACCCGGGCCACGCCGCATCCATCAGGGTTGCGGAGAAGATCGGTATGCGGCCCGAAAGGCACACGGTCCTAAGGCACGCGGTCCTAGATGATTGGCCCTGCGTCGTGTACTCGGTCGAACGGTAATCGACGGCTCACCACAGTCGCTCCTGGGGGTCCTCAGGTAGCTCAATTCCGAATCGACGTCCCAGGGCCTCCATGTCGCGGCGGTCATTCTCGTCCCACTCGTATCCACTATGGAACCGGGCTTGCCACTCTGCTGAGATACATCGCACCTTGCGATCCTCGATCTCGCCCTCGCCCGAGAGAGATTCGGCCGGATACATGTCCCCATTCTCGGCGGGTCCGTAGATGCCGTCGCCCTCCTCATCGAAAACGACGACGTGAATATCGACCTCTCGACCCCGGGAGTCGCCCAACACGAAGTTCCAATCCTTGTCGTCCTTCGTAGGAATGCGTGTGAAACCGGTGCCCTCAAGAGCCTCTACAACGGTTGACAAGTCCTGTTCCCCGATCACGATGTCTAGATCCGAATGCGGCCTTGTCTGTTTGCTCAACAAAGCATCCACGCCCCAACCCCCATCGACCCAGACGCTCGCGCCTCTACCCTCCAAAAGGTCCAATACCGATACGACATCTGTTGGCATCACCTCAGTCATGTCGCCATTATCGGCTCTTGCCGCACGAGGTCGCAGCGCAGCGAAGCGAGACCGACCGATCTTGACTTTGCGGCCGAAGGCCGCCCTTTCCGACCGAGGACGCAGCCGACGTAGGAGGATCGTTCGAGGTTGGTTCTTCAGCGTCCATGGACGCGCAGGCTTCGCGGTTGACCGAAGGAGCGACCGCCCTAACGTGCCGGAAGAAAGAACGGCCGCGCACGAGCGCAGGCGGTAGGCGCGAACCAGGTAGTCGCGTAGCGTAGGAAAATGGTAAGACCGCTTAGATAGCGCGAGACTCGCGTCATGGACGACCCCGTCATCAACATGCGGCACCCGCTTTGGGAACGGCTCTACATTCCTTTGGCCATACTCCTGATTGGGTTCGGCATCCTTTCGGGGTTCTCCATCGGGCTGCCGTTCTTCATCCTCGGTATCGCGATGGTTCTTGTGTGGCCACTCCGACGACGACGGCCGCTCTTCGAGAGCCTCGTCGTCGGTACACTCGCGTTCGTCATCGTGGGGGTTCTGGCTGCGCCTCTAAGTTGCACAGCATCGACGAAACTCGAATCGAGTCGTCATCCGCTACGAACCGAATCCACGAGCGGCATCGGAGACCACACTACTTGCGACAACCTTCTCGGGCTCACGTACGAGGGCACCACCGGCTACAACCCGCCCCTGTGGCCCGCAGTTGTCGCCGGAGCCGCGGCTGGTGTGCTCACAGCAACGATCACCTATCGTCTTCGCCGTCGAGGTCGCAGCGCGTAGGCGACCGACCGAAGGCGGACCCTCTATCTCTCTCCCTGGGCGCCCTTGGCTGCGCCCGAAGCCGTTCTGACGCTTACCGGTCAGAGGGCCGCTATCGGCGCCGTGCGTCAACCGGCGGCGAAGCCGGTCCGAGCTATCCATGGACGCGCAGGGTGTGCCGTTGACGTAAGGCGTAGCGGCCCTACGGTTGCGTCTTCAAGGAACGGCT
The DNA here is from genome assembly GCA_016649855.1 of Actinomycetota bacterium. Classification (GTDB taxonomy): domain Bacteria; phylum Actinomycetota; class CADDZG01; order CADDZG01; family WHSQ01; genus WHTI01. The sequence goes on from JAENWQ010000031.1 coordinate 14,191, forward strand.
TGCTTGGGCACAGCCGCGCCTGGGGAAAGGAGCAGGCAACCAGGGCCTTGGCGGTAGCGTCTAAGAGTGATGAAATGGAACCTGCGAGCTACTCTCGCCGCGATCGTCGTGCTGGCAGCATGCACTTCCCAAGAGCCATCACGAGACACCTCACCCCCTCCGGCTCCGAGTTCATCAGCGCCCGTTGCCGCACAAGCGGGGCTCCCCGCTGAGGTGGCCAAAGTGCGAGCCGGAATAGTCAGTGCTGCCGAGCACGGCAACTACGAGATGCTCCGACCGCTCTTGAACCCCGAAGTCTTTCTTTCGGACTTCGGTTTCGGAATCGATGACGAGCCCGATCCGATCGCGCGATGGGTGGAGATGGGCGAGGAACCTCTCCGGATCATGGCTGCACTTCTGACGATGAGGCATCAGCAGGAGGACACCAATGAAGGTCATCTCTTCCGATGGCCGACCTACGATGCTGACACCGGGGCTCTCGGAGACATCTCTCCTCGAGACCGCAGCAGTTTTCTCACGGTCATGTCAAGAAGCGACCTTCGTCTGCTGATCCCCAACGACGAGTACGGCTACATCGGCCCCCGGCTTGGAATCTTGGCCGACGGAACGTGGTGGTTCTTCATCCTCGAGTCGGGTCCATAAGACCAACCGACCCACAAACACGCCCCATCCCAACTCCCCAAAGTTCGCAGCGCGAAACGACCGAATTATCTGACTTTGCGGCCGAAGGCCGCCCCCTCCGAAGCCGTGTTCAGTCGTACATGATCCCGAGTCCTTCGGGATCTGCGCCGAAGTAATCAGAGCGGCAGAGCGGGCACCGAGGCGTGGCGTCCGTTGTGAACGTTCCACCACAATCGCACGGAGGCGGGTCGGGTTCTTTGTCCATGGGCAAGCAGGGATGGGATAGCAGAACGGCGAAGCCTTAGCAGCGCTCATATGAGAGGCGTGTTTTGACTCGGATCTCGTATATGGCCGTTAAGGCTTCCGTTGCATCTGCATCCCAGGCGACCTCGATTCCAAGGACCAAGCTGATCGGCTTCTCACTCGAGTGCGCCGAGCGCCACTTCGCACGTATCGATCCATCGCTCGCGACATCCCCGACGTTCATTAGGCCAGGTCGGATCGTCAGCTCCTTCAGGACCGACGCGGGGGTCGGACCATGCCCGTCGGCATCGCTTGATAGAGCGACGTCCTCTCCGACAGCCTTCCCGGCTCGGATGCGGCGCGCCTCAACCGAACCGATGACTTCAAACTGACTGTCAGCCCCCAATTGAGCATCGAAGCTCTCGACGCAGAATCCTTTGTAAGGCGTAGCCGTCGTTTGCAACCAGAGAATCCCGTAGTCCTTGGTCGCGTCGCTCTCAGCTCCGGTCGCGTACTTGAACCACCAGTCGCAGGATTCCACCTCGGCCGCCGGTCGCTCATCTATCCACGTGAGCGTCTCGGTGTGACATGGCTCGAACATCGGGGGAGGAGCAGGTATGTCGCTCCCCCCAGGTGCCCAGGGCCCCTCTCGCCGAGGTGGAGAGGAGGCCTCACTCGCAAGAGCTTGACCTGACAGAAGAAGGAGGGCACAGGTGGCCAGGAGAAGTCGCTTCATTCCCATTGGGTTCGCCGTCTGGTGGCCCGAACCTCCATTGGTATGCCCCACGACCGCCGCGAGGACCGTTCTCGGGTTGGACTCCTCCCACCCTTGGCCGCGACCGGGAAGAATCCAACCTTGATCGCGAGGAAGAGGGCGTGTCGCTAGACGCTCTGCTTCTCGCTCGCCGCCTTGGTGATCTCCGCGGCGGCGAAGGTCAGATCGACAGCCACGTGCGAAGCCACGATCTCGGTCGTGGTGCGCTTGGAGCCGTCTTCGGTCTTCCACGTGCGCTGGGTCAGCTTGCCGGCGACGATTGCCCGGGAGCCCAACTGCATCCGTCTTCGGTCGGTCCTCCCTGCGGTCGGCTGCGACCTTGACGGCGATAACCCGAGCACCCAAGGCAAAGAGCCCGGCTCTGCCGGGCTCTTTCAAGAAGCGAAGTTCTTACGAAGCCTTCGCCTCGGATGACGCCTTGTCGATCGTCGCGGTCGCGAACTGCAGGTCGGGTCCGACGTGCTGGGCCTGGACCTCGACGACCGTTCGCTTGCCACCTTCGGTCTCGAAGGTGCGCTGGATGAGCTTGCCGGCGACGATTGCCCGGGAGCCCTTCTTGAAGCTCGCCGCGACGTTGTCCGCCAGTGTGTCCCAGCAGGTGACGGTGAAGAACCCATCCGTCACGTCCTGCCACTGCCCGTTGTGTCGCGACCGGTGGCTCACGGCCAACGTGAAGTTGGCCACTGCCTTGCCCGACTGCGTGTAGCGCAGCGCGGGATCGTCGGTGAGGTTCCCGACGAGAACTACCTGGTTCATGGTGCTACCTCCTTCTGCGCCTCCTGCGGCGCTTAGACGTTC
>JAENWQ010000107.1 GCA_016649855.1 Actinomycetota bacterium
CCCGTCTCCTGCCACGAGCGCGCGTATGTCCGCAGCAACTGGGCGTTGTCGTACAGCATCTTCTCGAAATGGGGCACGAGCCAGTAACGATCGACCGAGTAGCGGGCGAAGCCTCCGCCCAGCTGATCGAACATCCCGGCGGCCGCCATCCCATCGAGCGTTACCGCGGCCATCAGCGCGGCCTCGGCCTCGCCGCGCCCGCCCAACCTCAAGAGGAGATCGACCACCATCGCCTGGGGGAACTTCGGGGCGCCACCGAAACCGCCGTGCTCGGGATCGAAGCTCGTCTTGAGCGAGAGGAGGGCGCGGTCGAGGTCGCCGGCATCGATGTCACCCTCACCACGGAGTGAGCTCTGTTCACGGATGTGGGCGACGAGCTTCCGGCCTTGTTCGTGGACGTCGTCTCGCCGCTCGCGCCACGTCTCGAGTACCCCGGCGAGGATCTTCTTGAAAGACGGCATCCCGTGACGGTCGACATCGGGGAAGTACGTCCCTCCGAAGAACGGATCACCGTCCGGGGTCAAGAACATCGTCATCGGCCATCCTCCGTGACCGGTCATGGCCTGTACCGCGTCCATGTAGATGCCGTCGATGTCGGGCCGTTCCTCACGGTCAACCTTGATCGAGACGAACCCGTCGTTCATCAGGCGCGCGGTCTCGGTGTCTTCGAACGATTCGCGCTCCATCACATGACACCAGTGACATGCGGCGTAGCCGATCGATAGCAGGACCGGCTTGTCCTCCGAGCGGGCCACCTCGAAGGCCTCTTCGCCCCACGGGTACCAGTCGACGGGGTTGTCCTTGTGCTGGAGGAGGTAGGGGCTCGTCTCGCCCGAAAGTCGATTGGCCATCATCAATAGATAACAGGGCCGGCAGCCGAGCCGTTCGCCTCGGCGTAACGGCCAGACAAGAAGCCGATAACCTGCCCCCTCAATGGCCTGGATCGCGTACCTGCTCCTACCCGTCACCGGACTTCCCGCGTACCTCAAAGGGCGCGACGCCCGCACGAGGTTCCACGGATTGCAAGCGGTCGTCTACGGATTCCTGTGGCCGGCGTCTCTGTTCGGGGCCACCTACATCTCGGCGGCGGTGACTCAGATCCTGTTCGGGATCGGAGGGTTGCTATGGCTGGCCCTTCTCGTCACGACCATGCTGGGGCGCGACCTAAAGCTCCCCTTCATCTCGGGGTTCCTGAGCCGAGCAGCGGCCGAAGCTCCGAACGCCTAGACCCCTTATTCCTAGACCCCGGTGGGGCGCTGCGTGAAGCACATGCGGCACGAGGTCGCGGTTGAGCCGTTGACCGCACCGCAGGTCGGGCACTTCCAGAACGGGCCCGGCTCCTCGGGGAACTGATGCGTTCCTTCGCTCTGGGTCTGATCGGCCTGCGGCTGATGGGTTTCTTCGACCGGAGCCCGCTCTTCGGGGGCTTGCTCGGCGGCCTCGGTCGCAACCCCGGTTCCCTCCGTCTGCGCCGGCGGGGCCGCTGCCCACTGGCCGGTCCGCTCTTCGTAGACGAGCAACTCGTCGCCGCGTCGGAACCACCACCTACCGTCGCGTTCGAACGGTTGCTCCTGGGGCTCCTCGGCGGCCCCCCCAGCCTGCTGTGCCTGCCGTTCCGCCTCGGCCTGCAACACCTGCCGTTCCTGCTCCGCCTGGTAGGCCTGCTGGGAGCGCGCGACCTCCGCAGCCTGGGCGTCTCCTCTCGCTTCGGCGGCCGCCTCGTCGAGGAGATCTGCTCCGCCGAGCGGCTGGATCCCGGACGAGTACCCCGCGTCGTCCCCCAAGGCCTCGTCCGACGCCGGTTCCGCATCCGCGGCCTCCGGTTGCTCCGCCGCCGCTTCGTCTGTGGATGCCGGTGCCGTTCCGGGCGAGAGACCTCTGAGCGCCTTCCGGAGCCCACCCAGCTGGAGGAGTGCGATCAGTCCCGTGAAAGCGATCACGCCGAGCAGAACCAGGGCTATGAACTGGAAGGTCTCGGTGTCGATGGTCGGCATTCGTTCCTCCTACGTGTGTCACGGGATCGGCGTACAGGACTACATCATGCCCCACGGGGGGCCCGAGAACGCAGACCGCCGCCGTCCCACTGATCGACGGCGGCGGTCTGGAAAGCTCGGTGCTAGACGGCGGGGGGAGTAGCCGGACCGGTCGCCGCCGGTCCTGCCGTGGTCTCACCCTGCATGTGCATATAGCCACCCAGCGCGATAATCGCGCCGACCAGCGGCGAGATGAGCAGGAACATCCCGCGGCTTACCTCGATGCCGAGGAAGCTGGCTCCGCCATCTTCAGGACCGAGAAGTACGGCCAGAAGAAGGAACAGGGTGATCAGGGCACCCAACCCCACGTAGGCGAGGCCCCACGTGACCGGCAGCGTGATGCTCGTGCCGCTGGCCTTCAATCCGACGAGGACCAAGGCAACGATCGCGAGGACCAGAGCCAGCTTGACGAGCGCTGAGAGACCGCTATCCCACCCATTCCCGCGTACCGTGATCCCTCCACCTTCGACCTTCCACCATAGGCTGAAGAACGACATGATCAGCAGCAGCGCCGAACCTCCCCCGACCATCTGCTCTCCCTTGGACAGCTTGTCCAACTCTCCACCTCCAGGGCTCCCGTCGGCCGCATGCTGCGATCAGGTAGCGGGAGCTATCAGTTGACTCTATGCAATCTGACGGCCCCAGACCAGGGTTTGCCCGGCTCATCAGGGCGCGCCTCGATTACAATCGCTCCGCAAGGAAGAACCCTCCAAGACCAGAAGGGACGGTGGCAGGGTGGCCGTTATCAAGACGATCGATCTCGTCGGCGTATCGGGCGAGTCGTGGCGAGATGCGGCGGTTCAGGCGCTCAAGGAAGCGTCGAAGACGATCCGGGGCATCAGCGGGATGGACATCCTCGAAACCTCGTGCAACGTCTCCGACGGCGAGATCAGTGAGTACCTGACCCACGTCAGGATCAAGTTCCGTATCGAACGTTGACCGACCGGGTGAGGAGTCGCTGATGGCGGGCATCGCTCTCGTCGGTATCCAATGGGGGGACGAGGGCAAGGGCAAGATCACCGATCTGCTCTGCGAGAAAGTGGACGTCGTCGTCCGTTATCAGGGCGGTAACAACGCAGGGCACACCGTCGTCGTGGGCGAGGAGCGCTACGCCCTCCACCTGCTGCCTACCGGCATCCTCTACGAACACTGCACCCCGGTGATCGGCCCCGGGGTCGTCGTCAACCCCCGGGTCTTGATCGAGGAGATGGATGCGCTCTCGGAGCGTGGCCTCTCAACCGAGAGACTGAGGTTGTCGGGCAACGCCCACCTGATCATGCCGTACCACCTCGAGCTCGACATGGTCACCGAACGACGCCTGGGTAAGAACCGTCTCGGAACGACCAAGCGGGGGATCGGTCCGGCCTACGCGGACAAGGCCGCACGGATAGGACTGAGAGCTCAAGACCTCCTCGACCCGAAGATCTTCTCGGAGAAGCTCGAGATTGCGCTCAAGGAGAAGAACCTGCTGCTTACGCGCGTCTACGGACGGCTCCCGTTGGAGCACCAGGACATCGTCGAGGAGTACCTCGCCTACGGGACCAGGTTGGCTCCTCACATCGTCGATACGAACTCGCTCGTCCAGGGCGCGCTCGACTCCGGCAGGTCGGTGCTGTTCGAGGGTGCCCAGGCGACGATGCTCGACCTCGATCACGGCACCTATCCGTTCGTCACCTCTTCCAATCCGATCGCCGGCGGAGCGTGTGCGGGGGCCGGGGTGGGTCCGCGCGACATCACGCGGATCATCGGGATCTCGAAGGCGTACTGCACGCGGGTCGGGTCGGGGCCGTTCCCGTCGGAGGCCGACCCTGCCGACGGTGAGATCCTCGTAGAGGCCGGAGGCGAGTACGGCACGACGACCGGACGCAAGCGGCGCTGCGGTTGGTTCGATGCTGTTGCGGCAAGGTACGCGTGCCGTCTCAACACGCTCACCGAGCTCGTGATCACCAAGCTCGATGTTCTGTCGGCGTTCGAGAAGATAAAGGTGTGCGTCGCGTACGAGTTCGAGGGTGACCGGTACGAGGACTTCCCTCCGAACCAGACGATCTTCAACAAGTGCCGGCCGGTCTACGAGGAGTTCGCGGGCTGGTCCGAGGACATCACGGGCGCTCGTGACCTCGACGATCTACCCAAAGAGGCCCGGGCGTTCCTCGAGGGCATCGAGGCCATGGTCTCCACCACGATCTCCCACGCGTCCGTGGGACCCGAACGAGAGCAGATCCTCAAGGTTCACGAGGCCGGAGCGTGAAGGTGCTGCTGCTCGGATCCGGAGGCCGGGAGAGTGCCCTGGGCTCGGCGCTGTCGGCGTCTGAGTCCGTGGACGAGCTGTTCGCGGCTCCGGGAAACCCCGGCCTCGCTCAGATCGCCGAACCACTGGAGCTCGATGCGGAGGACCCTGACGCGGTTGTGAACCTCGCTGGCAAGATCGACGCAGATCTCGTCGTGATCGGCCCGGAAGCTCCTCTGGTGGCAGGGGTCGGGGACGCCCTGAGGGGAGCCGGGCGGAGGGTGTTCGGCCCGTCCAAGGCGGCAGCCCGCATCGAGGGTTCCAAGGCTCACGCCAAGCGCCTGATGGAAGAAGCGGGTATCCACACCGCTGCGGCGCGGACGTTCGATGCGGTCGAGCCAGCCACCGCGTACATGGATGAGCTCGGTCCCCCCTACGTGATCAAGGCTGATGGTCTCGCAGCGGGGAAGGGCGTGGTCGTCACCGAGGATCGCGACCGCGCGATCAGGGCGCTCAAGGAGAGCCTCGTCGAGGGCCGGTTCGGGCAGGCCGGGAGCCGGGTGCTGGTCGAAGAGTTCCTCGACGGCCCCGAGTTGTCATTGATCGCCTTCACCGACGGCGTCACGGTGGTGCCGTGTGAACCTGCTCAGGACTACAAGCGCGCGTACGACGGCGAGGCCGGCCCCAACACCGGCGGGATGGGCTCCTACAGTCCCGTGCCCGCGTGCTCCGAAGACCTCGCACACGAGATCTCGCACCGGGTGATCGAACCGATGGTCAAGCACACCGCGGCGCGCGGCGAGCCTTTCGTGGGCGCGATCTATGCGGGGCTCGCCCTCACGTCCAAAGGTCCGAAGGTCATCGAGTTCAACGCGCGTTTCGGCGACCCGGAGACGCAAGCGCTCATCCCGAGGCTAGAGAGCGACCTCGCCGAGGTCTGCTTCGCCTGCGCAACCGGAGAACTCTCGGGAACGAGGCTGAGTTGGAGCGACGAGGTGTGCGTGTCGGTGGTTCTCGCGTCCGGCGGTTACCCGGGCCACTACCGAACGGGTCTTCCGATCGAGGGTCTCGAGCGCGCGGCCAAGCATCCCGGGGTCGACGTCTTCCACGCCGGTACCGAGGTGCAGAACGGCGTCACGGTCACCGCCGGTGGTCGCGTTCTGGCCGTGAGCGCGCTGGGCCGCACCTTCAAGGACGCACGAGCGCGCGCGTACGCGGCCGCGGGTGACATCCACTTCGATGGGAAACACATCCGGTCAGACATCGCCCTCCGGGCCGAACGGGCCGAGGAAACGAAGGAAGAGGCATGAGCGAGTCAGAGCACACCCCCCTGAGCTGCACGCCAGCCGCGATTGGGGAGGCATGAGCGAGAGCGCGGTGGTTGGCATCATCATGGGATCGCGCTCCGACTGGCCGACGATGGAGCACGCGGCAACCACGCTCGACGCGCTCGGTATCCCCTACGAGGTCAAGGTCGTCTCCGCCCACCGCACGCCCGATCTTCTGTTCTCGTACGCCGAGGAGGCGGAAGGGCGCGGTCTCGAGGTGATCATCGCCGGGGCGGGAGGCGCGGCTCATCTTCCCGGCATGACCGCGTCGAAGACAACGCTTCCGGTCCTCGGGGTCCCGGTCGAATCGAAAGCGCTGAAGGGACTCGATTCGCTTCTGTCGATCGCGCAGATGCCGGGCGGCGTTCCGGTCGGCACGCTCGCCATCGGGAAGTCGGGCGCGATCAATGCGGCCCATCTGGCTGCTCGGATCGTCGCCCGGGCCCATCCCGAGTACCGGAAAGCCGTCGAAGCCCACGTGGCGAACCAGACCGACCTTGTGCTCGGGGACCCCGATCCAAGGGAGCCGAAGCTCTGATCGGGATCCTCGGCGGCGGGCAGCTCGCCCGGATGCTCGCGCTCGCCGGTTACCCCCTGGGCCTCACGTTCCGCGTCCTCGACCCGAGCGTCGACCCTCCCGCCGGCGACGTGGCTCCGTCGGTGACCTCGCCGTTCGACGACCTGATAGCGCTCGACGGTTTCCTCGAAGGTTGCGAGGTCGTCACCTACGAGTTCGAGCAGGTCCCCGCCGCCTCTGCTCGCCGGATCGCACAGAGGGTTCCCGTGCATCCTTCTCCCGACATCCTAGAGGTGGCCCAGGACCGGTTGGCCGAGAAGGAGCTATTCCTGTCGCTCGACATCCCGACGCCGCGTTTCGCGCGGGTCGACGATCACAGCATGGTGACGGGCGCCGTTGCCGAGATCGGGATCCCTTCGATCTTGAAGACGAGGGGCGGCGGTTACGACGGGAAGGGTCAGCTCCGCCTTACGGACCATTCTGGAAAGGATCACGCGTGGGAGAACCTCGGGGGGGCTCCCTGCATCCTCGAGGAGTTGATCGACTTCGATCGCGAGCTGTCCATCGTCGCAGCACGAACCGCGGATGGGAGCATCGCCTTCTATCCTCCGGTCGAGAACCACCACACCGGTGGCATCCTCCGACTGTCCGTCGCCCCGGCCCCCGACCTCACGCAGGACCTCGTCGACCAGGCAGAACATCACGCGCGCAGGGTCCTCGAGCGCTACGACTACCAGGGCGTTCTGGCGATCGAACTGTTCGAGAAAGACGGGGTCCTGTTCGGTAGCGAGATCGCTCCCCGGGTGCACAACTCCGGACACTGGACGATCGACGGTGCCGAAACCTCCCAGTTCGAGAACCACCTGCGAGGCATCCTCGGGAAGCCGCTTGGCGATCCCTCGGTTCGTGGTCACGCGGCGATGGTGAACCTCATCGGAGCGACGCCGGATCTAGACGCCATGCTCGCCGCCGGAGGACACGTCCATCTCTACGGCAAGGAGGCGCGCTCAGGACGCAAGCTCGGCCACGTCAACCTCAGGGCCGGGTCCGCGGACGAACTAGAGGAGGGGATCGGCCGGATCACCGCCCTGGTTGATCAGGGTAGGTCGTAGGCGCGCCACGAGGTCTCGAGGACGTGCTCGCGCTCCTCGTCGAGATCTCCGAACTCGGCGGCGGCCCAGACCCGGGTCCGTTCGCCCGCGTCTCGCAGGACGGCCGCGCCGGCTGCCCAGGTCCACGACCACTGGCCGGAGGCGAAGCTGTCCAGCAGCTGCGAGTAGGTAAAGCGCTTCGGGATGCCGGCCTCCTCGGCGAGGTGCTCCTGCAGGAGCTTCCAGCCGTCATGACCCCAGTTGCCGACCTCGAGACAGACGCGGCCTCCGGGCCGGATCACCCGGATCAACTCGGCCGCGGCGTCGGTCCACGTGGGGATGAGGTGGAAGACGTGGCATACGCGCAGGACATCGATCATCGGCCGGGAGAGGTCGATCCCGGTTATCCGGGTCCCCGCGCGGTGCAGAGGAAGGGCGATGCGCCCGGTGCCGACCCCGATCTCGAGGGTCGGGCCCGTCCCGGAGAGCTCGCCCGCGAGCAGGTCGGTGACGGCCTGCTGGGCTTCGGGGGTCAGGGATCTGGTGCCGTCGTAGTACCCGGCCGCGCGATCGAACGAAACGGAACCGCTCATCAAGCAATCACCTCGAAAACCCATCTCGTAGGATGCGTCGGTGATCCCACGTTATAGCCGCGACGAGATGGCGGCGATCTTCTCGGAGAGGGCGAAGTTCTCCCGCTGGCTCGAGGTCGAGGTGCTGGCGGTTGAGGCGCGCGTCCGGCTCGAGGAGGTGCCGGTCGAGGATCTCACCGAGATCAAGGCGAAGGCCGCGTTCGACGTCGAACGGATCGAAGAGATCGAGACCGTTCGCCACCACGATGTCGTCGCGTTCGTTGAGAACGTACGAGAGAACGTCGGCGAGGCCGGTCGTCACATCCACTACGGGATGACTTCTTCCGATGTCGTCGATACCGCGAATGCGGTCGCCCTCAGGGACGCCGGTGACCTTCTCGTTGAGGGCATCGGGCGGTTGACCGAGTCGGTCCGCAAGAAGGCCTTCGAGTACAAGGAAACGCTGATGGCCGGACGTACCCACGGGGTCCATGCCGAGCCGACGACCTTCGGGCTGAAGCTCGCGGGATGGACTTTCGAGCTCGACCGCGACCGCGACCGCTTGCGACGGGCGCGCGACCAGGTGGCGTTCGGGAAACTCTCGGGCGCGGTCGGCACGTACTCCCAGCTGAGTCCCGAGGTCGAGTCCTTCGTGTGCAAGCGCCTCGGATTATCGGTCGAGCCCTCGGCGACGCAGGTCATCCCTCGGGACCGCCATGCGGAGTTCCTCGGCACGATCGCAACGACGGGCGCGTCGCTCGAGCGTTTCGCGCAGGAGATCCGGCATCTCCAGCGGACGGAGGTACGGGAGATTCAAGAACCGTTCGCCGAGGGACAGAAGGGGTCC
>JAENWQ010000232.1 GCA_016649855.1 Actinomycetota bacterium
ACGGTCAAGGTTGGCTCTCTCGACACGAGTGTTGGCTCTCTCGACACGAGGGTCGGCTCATTGGAAGAGAGGTTCGGACTTCTCGAGAACAAGGTCGAGGGCCACGATCGGCGCTTCGACGCCCTCGAGGAGCAGATCAGCAGGCAGGGCAGGATCCTCGGCGACGCCATCTACGGGCTTACGGAGCAGTTCCGCGAGCACCTTCGTCTCCACGCTTCTTAGTTTCGACTCCTGCTAGAGCGATAAACGCCCCACCTAGCCCCGCGAGTGAGCCCATCCGAGGCACTGGTTCGTGTCCCACCCTCTTGATAGATTCATGGGCATGGAAACGGCACAGGTTTGGACGGTGATCGGGCTCCTGGCGGCAACCCTGCTGGGTCTCCTGACCGTCTTCGGTGGGGGCCTGAACGCCCTCCGAAACGACATGCAGGGGATGAACGCCGACCTCCGAAGCGACATGCAGGGGATGAAGACCGACCTCCGCGGCCTCGGTGGTGACCTACGGGACAACACCAAACAGCTCGCAGAGCTGACGGTCAAGGTGGGCTCCCTTGATACGGAGGTCGGTTCTCTCGATACGAAGGTCGGCCCTCTCGAGAATAAAGTCAAGGGCCACGATCGGCGCCCCACCAACCCCTAGAGGTCTACCTTGGGGGACGCCTGGACTGACAGGACCCAGTCGTCCAAGAAGAAAGACGTCGCCGGGTCGATAACCATGTACTGCACCGTGATCTCGGCGTTGCCTGCGGGCAGGATCCCGGTGAACACCCTCTGCATCGAGTGTCCTTCGTACTGATCGATCGCGACTGAATCGAACGCGTAGTCATTCCCGACCGCGGGGAGCATCTCGGTCCCGTTGAGCATCAGCCGCACACTGCACCATCCCGCTCCACCGGTGCAGATCGATTCGCCGGAGAACGTGGCGATGATCTCGATGTTTCCTGGCGGAAGGTTGAGGGCGGCGCTGGAGCCCGTGAGCTGAGTGAAGGCCCCGGTGGCCGCTGTGGAGGTGGCGGCGCCAAAGTCGTACCCGGTGTAGATGGGACGGCTGCAGAGCGGCACTCCGTCGGCGTCGATCGACGCGATCGTGTCGCCGAAGGAGCACGTCCCGGTGAGCCGCTTCTGGACCACTGAAGGATCGATGCTGAGGGACAGGTCCCCTGCCATTCCGCCGCCCCCCGAAGCGTGTCACCCTTCATCAAGCGATACAAGTGGCCTCGTGTCCCACCCTCTTGGTAGGTTCATAGGCATGGAAACGGCGCAAGTTTGGACCGTGATCGGCCTCCTGGCGGCGACCCTGCTGGGAATGATGACCGTATTCGGTGGCGGCCTGAACGCGCTCCGGAACGACCTGCAGAGGATGAACGCCGATCTCAGGAGCGAGATGCGCAGTACGAACGCCAACCTCCGGAGCGAGATCCAAGAGATGAAGGGCGACCTCCGGAGCGAGATCCAAGAGATGAAGGGCGACCTCCGGAGCGACATGCGCGACGTGAGGGGGGACATTCGGAGTCTGGGTGATGGGCTACGGGGCAACACTCAACAGCTCGCAGCGCTGACGGTCAAGGTCGGATCTCTCGACACGAAGGTCGGCGTTCTCGAGGGACAGATCAGCGCGCAAGGTAGCGTCCTCGGCGACGCCATCTACGGGCTTGCGGAGCAGTTCCGCGAGCACCTTCGTCTCCACGCTTCCTAGCTCTCCTTAGAGCGTCCTCGACCACAAGGGATTCGACCTTCGCGCGGAGAATCACCTCTTCAAACCACTCCCCCTGGAGGTCTGAAGGATGCGTTCCGCGTTGCGGTATCTGATTTCGTCCCTGCTCGTCGGCGCGCTCAGCGTCGGGTTGGCGTGGGCGGGGGCCGGGCTCGTCCCGGTCAAGAGTTCGAAGCTGAAGGATGCCGGAGCGGACCTCGAGCAGATCACCGGAGGTGCCGTCACAGCACGAGGCGAAAAGTCCGCCGAGATCGTGTTCGATGACCAGAGCGCGCCTCCGCAGGGCTATGTGCTGGCCGGCGCCGCCAAGGTGTCGATCGAACCGAGGCCCGAGGATTACGACGGTGTGTGGATTCAGGACAGGGAGCAGTGCGCCACGATGAGTGAGGCCCTCGTCACGCAACTTCCGGGTTCGGGCGAGCATCTCGCGGCCGCAGGATCGCCGTGGCCCGAGAATCCCAACTGCCTCTACATGGGCGGATACGGGCTCGGGCCGATGAACCCGATCACGTCTTGGGATCAGGAATACGGCCTCTACGTGCGAAGCGCCGTTATCCAAGGTCCCGAAGTTGATGGTCATCAGGGTGCGTTGGTCCTCACGATCATCGACGGCGAGGGCTACTTCTGGGACTACGGCAGCAAGTGCGACGACTGCGGCCTCAAGCAACTGAGCCAGGAGCTTGCCGGCGATCTCGGGATCCCCGCCGAGAGCTTCATCACCGCTTCGACGCACAGCCATACGTCACCCGACTTCATCGGCGGCTGGGGCTTCGTTCCCGACTGGTACATGAACCAGGTTGGGGACGCCATCCGCGAGAGCATCAAGACCGCGTGGGCCGATCGCCGGCCGGCGATCCTCGAGACCGGTGAGCAGATCGCCCGTGGCTACAACCACGAGCGCCGGGACACCTACCGGAGCGCCGAAGAACAGCAGCTCACCTGGATGCGAGCGGTTGCGCCAACACGGAAGTCTCGGCGACCCGAGACGGTGTTCACGTTGGGCGCCTTCGCGGCGCACCCGGTCACCCGGGACGAGTCCACCGGCGTTGCTCACGCCGACTGGCCCGCCACCTTCGAGAAGGCGCTCGAGGACCGCTTCGGCGGCGTCGGGCTCCACATGATGACGGGGCTCGGCAACATCTCACCCGACGGCGGAACGATGATGGGCGAGGCTCTCGCGCAACTGGTTCCCGAGGTCGGCGCCGGAGTGCGCGTCACCGACACCAACATCCGGGTGGTCCAGAAGACGTGGGCCCAACCGGCTACCAATGTTCCGCTGACCGCGCTCGGGGTCGGAGGCTTCTTCGATCGCAAGTTCCTCAATTCGCCGGCCGAAGTGCGGACCGGTAAGAGTCCCGACACCGCCCCGTGCGAATCGGCGTCTCCGGTTTCGGTCGAGGTCGCGGCGACCGCCGCGTTCGTGGGCGATCAGCTGGCGATCACCGCAGGGCCGGGCGAGCTGTTCAGCAACCTCAGCAACACGATCAAGGAGAAGTCGGGAGCGCTTGTCACGATGCCGCTCGCGCAGGCCAACGACGCGCTCGGATACCTGCCGCAGAGCTTCGAGCTGAACCCGGTGGGCCAGCAGGGCCTCGGCTTCGTTGCCGGCAGCGTTGTGGTCGTGAACTACGAGGATTCGTACTCGATCGACCGCTGCTTCGGCGACAAGGTCCTCGAAGAGACCATCGCCCTCCTGAACCAGCTCCGGGAATAGCGGCGACCCTCGCTAAACCCTGGACATAGGCCTGCATATCCAAGGTTAGTTGCACAACCTTGGGTATAGTGTTCCATACACAAGGTTG
>JAENWQ010000095.1 GCA_016649855.1 Actinomycetota bacterium
CCCAGGGGATCGTGGGAGCCGAAGCCGCGAGCAGCAGGCCCCCGGCTCCGATGCTCGCACCGGCCGCGAGGAGCCTCCGATCTCCGAGCCGGCCGCCGACGAAGTGAGCGAGCGTTCGCCCGGACAGCATGGCGGCGGCGAAGAGACCGGGACCAAGGCCCCCGATCGCGGGACCCGCTCCCAGCGTGCGTTCGAGATGGACGGCGCTCCACGACTCGAGCCCGCCCTCGATCACGAAACCGAGTCCGCACAGCGCGCCGAGCATCAAGTAGATGGGCTCGAAGCGAAGACGGAGCCGCTCTTCTCGCCGGCGCTCGATGGTTCCAGACGATCGGTTCAAAGGAACGGCGAGGGCCACTATCAGGGCCAGGCCCAGAAGCACCGCAAGGCGCCCGGTGCCGGCGCGACGAGCAAGGCCGACCGAGATGCTCGACACCAGGAAGAGGCCGGAGAACGTCGCGTGCGCCAGGTTCATGAGTCGACGACCGGTGGCAGCCTCCCAGTCCGTGGACGCGGCGTTGATCGAGATGTCGAGCATGCCCGACAGAGCCCCCAACAACAGCAGGGTCGCGAACAACCCGGGCACCGATGACGTCACCCCGGGAAGCACCGTAGAGATAGCGAACAAGATCAAGATCAGGAGCGGCGCGGCCGTCCGTTCTCCGTAGCGGTCGTAGACCGGACCCATCAAGAGCATCGCCGGAAGAGCCCCCATGCCGATGCCGAGGAGAGCGAATCCGAAGGTGGCATCGGAGGCGGCTACCGAGTCTTTGATCTCCGGTAGCACGGCGGCCCATCCACCCCAGAAGGCGCCGAACACCCCGAACGCCATCAGGAGGCCGAACGCCTTACGGTCGATGACGCCACCTCATGCGGGCTAGTTTCCTAACGTCGTGGACTCAGAGCACGTCGAGTAATGCGCCGATCATCTCAACATTCCGCCCTGAGCGTCTTCAGCAAACATTCAGCAAGTAGGAGCAAGATGATCGGGTCTGGTCCGTCGTTCGGGAGGGTGACTCTTGCGGGTGCTCGTCGTCGAGGACGAGAAACAGTTGGCGATCGCGTTGAAGAAGGGTCTCGAAGCCGAAGGCTTCGCGGTAGACGTCGCCCTCACCGGCACCGACGGCTTGTGGATGGCCCGAGAGAACGACTACGACCTCCACATCCTCGACATCATGCTTCCCGAGGTCAACGGCTATCAGATATGTGCAACCCTTCGCGACGAAGGCGTCTGGACGCCGATCCTGATGCTGACCGCCAAGGACGGAGAGTTCGACGAAGCCGAAGCACTTGACAGCGGAGCCGACGACTACCTCACCAAGCCCTTCTCCTACGTGGTCCTTCTCGCGCGTCTCCGCGCCTTGCTCCGTCGAGGAGGGCGCGAGCGTCCGGCCGTGTTGGAGTCCGGCAGCCTCAGGCTCGATCCAGCCACCAGAAGGTGCTGGCGCTCCGAGACAGAGGTCAAGCTGACCGCTCGGGAGGTGTCTTTGCTCGAGTTCCTCCTGCGCCATGAGAACGAGGTCGTGTCGAAGAGAGAGATCCTCGACCACGTGTGGGACTACGCGTTCGAAGGCAGCCCCAACATCGTTGAGGTGTACATCAAGCATCTACGGAGCAAGATCGACCGCCCCTTCGGACTGGATACCATCCACACCGTTCGAGGTTCCGGCTACCGGTTGGCAAGCGATGGCGACTAAGCAGCCACCGTCCGGGCGACCGTGGCGCCGTCTCGGCACGGTGAGGGTACGGACCACCGCAGCCGCCGTCCTGGTCGTTGGGTTGGCCCTGTTGATCGGAGCCACCGCTCTCGTGATGACACTCAGAAGCTCGCTGGAGCGCGACGTCGAGAAGGCGGCACGGCTGCGCGCTCAAGACGTCGCCACCGCGCTCGAAGGAGGCACAGACCCGAGCGGACTCGCCTTGGACGACGGCGATGAGTCCTTCGTTCAAGTCGTCGACGAACGAGGTGAAGTCGTCGCCGCCAGCGCGAAGGTCAGAGGGCTGGGACCGGTGGCCGATCTGCAGCCGGGCGACGGTCTCACGCTTCCGGGGCTACCCGGCGAGGAGGAGGATCCCTTCATAGTTGTCGCCACACGGGCAACAGGACCGGGTGAAGGTTTCACGGTTCTCGTCGGTCGTAGCCTGGACCCGGTCGAGGACAGTAGTGCGATCGTTGCGAAGATCCTCCTCTTCGGCGTCCCGTTGCTCCTTCTCGTGGTGGCGCTCACCACCTGGGGTGTGGTTGGGCGAGCTCTGCGATTCGTGGAGTCGATACGCACTCAGGTCGCAGAGATCTCGGCCTCCCAGCTGCATCGCCGAGTACCTTTTCCCCCCGGGGACGACGAGATCGCTCGGCTCGCCAGCACGATGAACGCCATGCTCGCCCGGCTAGAAGACGAGCAGCAACGCCAGTGTCGTTTCGTGTCCGACGCGTCGCACGAGTTGCGAAGTCCCGTAGCCACCATCCGCAACCTGACTGAGGTGGCGATCGCCCACCCCGGTCGTACCGATCTCGAAGAGTTCTCCACCGCAGTCCTCGCAGAAGACATCCGTATCGAGAAACTGGTCGACGATCTGCTGATCCTCGCCCGGAGCGACGAGGATCGCACCTCTCTAACTCTTCGCCCCGTCGATCTCGACGACGTGGTCCTCGAAGAGGCGAAGCGACTACGGGGGAGCACACGACTGGATATCGAAACGGGCGCGGTTTCTGGTGGGCGAACGATGGGTGACGTTTCGCAACTGCGGCGCGTCGTTCGCAACCTCGCGGACAACGCGGCGCAGCACGCGACCTCAGTGATCACCTTCAGTCTGAGCGAGGAGAAAGACTGGATCGTGATGCGTGTCGAAGACGACGGGCCCGGGATCGCAGCAGAGAACCGAGAGGCGATCTTCCACCGCTTTGCTCGGTTGGACAACGCCCGTGATCGCGACCACGGCGGGGCCGGTCTGGGCCTCGCCATCGTCTACGAGAGCATCAAGGCTCACGGAGGAACGATCGAAGTCGGCGATTCCCCGTCCGGGGGGGCCCGCTTCGAGATCCGCCTTCCTCGCCAGGAGTAAGCCTCGGGCACGACTTCTTCAGGGTTCAGGGTCCCTTCAGGTGGCCACGCGTAGCCTTGAGACCTGCTGGTAGACCCACTCACAAGGAGGCTCACATGCGCAGACGGATAACCCTAGCCATCGCGACGATCATTGCGGGCGGAGCGATCGCCGGTGGAGCAGTGGCGTTCGCCACCAGCGACTCCGACGAGAACGTCACCGGGCCGGGAGCCGATCAGGCCGTGGCGGCGGCACTGGAGAGACCAACCGGCTAAAGCGACCCTGCCCCACCCCCGGGCAGGGTCGCTTTGCGTTCATCTATCGTTCGCACGCCACGGAGAGGAGAGGTCCCCGAGGCGGCGAACAACTCTGCTATGAAACCCAGCCGCATCCTCGCGTTAGGGCTTATCTGCGCCGTCGCCGGCTCCATCGCTCCCGCGGCGCGAGGACAGGTCGCACCCGCGGTAGCCAACCCCTGGACCGAACGCCGGGTCTTGAACATCGCCCACCAGGGAGGCGAGATCGAAGCCCCCTCAAACACCCTGTTCGCGTTCAAGACGGCCATCCAGAAGGGCTCCGACGTTCTCGAGCTCGACGTCCACGCGACCGCCGACCGGCATCTGGTCGTTATCCACGACGCCACCGTGGATCGTACGACCGACGGCACGGGACGGGTCGACGCGATGACGCTAGAGCAGATACGGCAGCTCGATGCCGCGCACTGGTTCGTGCCGCGATGCGGGACCTGCCACGACAAGCCCGGCGACGCCTACGCGTACCGCGGCTTCGCGACCGGCACTCAGCGGCTCCCGAAGAGATTGGCTGGCTTCACGCCCGGCGATTTCAAGATCCCGACCCTCGATGAGGTCCTGCGGACCTTCCCCGGCGTCCTCATCAACATCGAGATCAAGGCCTCGGCGCCGGATACCGAACCCTACGAAGAGGAACTGGCCGCGCTACTCGAACGGCACGGGCGCACAACGGACACGATCGTTGTGTCGTTCCTGGACAACGCGATCGAGCGTTTCAAGCTCTATGCGCCCGACGTGAGTACCGCGACGGGGACGGCTGAGACCGGAGCGTTCTGGGCGAGTTCCCAGGGCCCTCTGCCGGGCGCTCCGAACCCCCGGTACCACGCGCTCCAGGTTCCGATCACGCTCGAAGGAGTGACGGTGGTGACCGAGGACTTCGTCGCAGACGCTCACGCGAACGATCTCGCGGTGCATGTGTGGACGATCAACGACCGCACCACCATGGAATGGCTCATCGAGATCGGTGTCGACGGGATCATGACGGACCGTCCGACCCTCTTGGAGAAGGTGCTGGGGTCCTTGTAGCAACCGGACCTCCGAATGATGGCCCCCGCGGCGCGGATGTGGTGTCCTAGCGGGATGATTGACTGCCCTACCTTGAGCGGTGATCGCGTGCGGCTCGAGCCGATGGACATCGGCTCGGTCGAGGCCCTTGTCGCGGCCGCTTCCGGATCGCGCGACACGTACGCCTATGCGCTCATCCCTCCGGAGCTCGAGGGGATGACGAAGTATGTGGAAGCAGCGCTCGAAGAACAGGCCGAGGGCCTGTCGGTCCCCTTCGTCATCGTCGATCCATCCCACGAGAAGATCGTCGGCAGTACGCGCTACATGGACATCGTCTGCTGGGATCGGCCGGGCGTTCCCAGCGCGGTAGAGATCGGAAGCACGTGGTTGGCCGCGTCGGTGCAACGGACCGGCATCAACACCGAGATGAAGCTCTTGATGCTCGCCCACGCGTTCGAAACCTGGGAGGTCCACCGGGTGACGCTGAAGACGGACGCCCGCAACCAACGATCGAGGACGGCGATGGAACGGGTCGGCTGCCGTTTCGAAGGTGTCCGGCGAGCCCACATGCCGGCGCTCGACGGCGGGATCCGCGACACCGCCTACTACTCGATCCTCAGATCCGAGTGGCCGGCGGTGAAGGAACGTCTAGAGGCCTTGATCGACGCTTACCCACCGCCGGCTGCACGTTGGGGATCTGCGCCACGATCACCTGACCGTCATCCAGCTTGAGCAGCACTTTCGAGAGCCATCCAAGGTTGCTGACGCGGTGGATCGTCGCCTCGCAGATCGATCGATCGGATCTCGCGGTGACGAGCACGCTGGTGACGCCGATCTCACGATGCAGCTCGTCGAGCCAGCGTCGAAGATCCTGACGGACCCGGGCATCGAGCGCGCCGAACGGCTCATCGAGCAGCAGAACCTCGGGTCGGATCGCGGCCGCGAGCCTCTTGTTTCTCACTGGGTGGTTCCTCCTTCGATCGATCAACTTCCGGAAACGTGCGATCTCCGGGCTGTCCGGTCGACCAAAGGGTGGTGCTTCGTGCTACTTCGTCTGCTTGAGCCTGAGCTTCTTCGCGGTCTCGATCCCAACCACCTCGCCCTGATGCACGGAGATGAGGATCGAGCCGTACTCGAGCCCCTGCAGGGCCTCCTCGACCGTTCGCAACGCCTCCTCGTGTCCGAGGTTGGCCGGGTGCTCGGTCTGCTTGTCCTCCATCCCAGCACTCTTACAGGAGTGTTATAGGAGTGTCAAGTCACACTAGGACGGCCATTAGGATCGTGGGCATGCAGAAACGGAGCCTGACCAGGGCGATCGGGCGCGGCCTCGGGCGGCGCTGTCCCGTGTGCGGCCACCGGGGGATCTTCCGTAGCTGGGGGGAGCTGACCGACGCCTGTCCGAATTGCGCCTATGCCTTCGTACGCGAGGAGGGCTACTGGGTCGGGGCGCTCATCATCAACATGGCCGTGGCGATGGGAGCATTCTTCGTTCTGTTCGTCGGGACGATGGTCCTGACGGTCCCGGACGTCCCCTGGGCCCCCCTCCTCGTCGCCGCACTAGCCACGATGGGTCTCCTCCCGATCGTCTTCTACCCGTCGTCGAAGACCCTGTGGATGGCCCTCGATCTCTATTTCCATCCCTCCCCTCCACCCGCCCCCTCAGGGACCCAAGCACGATAGCCTGACCGTACGAGCGATCACTATCGGAGTAGAAACTCTTATCTTGAGCTGAGGAGCCACCCGTGGACCGGAACAGATTGGACTGGAACAGATCGGGCGACTACGAGGACATCTGGTACGACACCGCAAGCGGCATCGCGAAGATCACGATCAACCGCCCCGAGGTGCGCAACGCCTTTCGGCCCAAGACCCTCTTCGAGCTCGCCGACGCCTTCAACGTCGCCCGCGACGATCCGTCGGTCGGGGTCATCATCTTCACGGGAGCAGGTGACCTCGCGTTCTGTTCGGGTGGGGACCAGCGCGTCCGCGGCGACGACGGCTACGTCGGCGACGACGGGATCGGGCGGCTGAACGTCCTCGACCTACAGATACAGATGAGGAGGCTCCCGAAGCCGATCATCGCCATGGTCGCCGGCTACGCGATCGGGGGCGGACACATCCTCCACCTCGTCAGCGATCTGACGATCGCGGCGGACAACGCACGCTTCGGCCAGACGGGCCCCAAGGTCGGGTCGTTCGACGGGGGTTACGGCGCGGGCCTGCTCGCTCGCACGATAGGCCAGAAGAAGGCGCGCGAGATCTGGTACCTGTGCGAGCAGTACGACGCGCACGAGGCGCTCGCGATGGGGCTCGTCAACAAGGTCGTGCCTCTCGCTAGGCTCGAAGAAGAGACCGTCGCGTGGTGCCGGAAGATCCTCGAGAAGAGCCCTCTGGCCCTCCGCATGCTCAAGGCCGCGTTCAACGCCGACACCGATGGGCTGGCCGGCATCCAGCAGCTCGCCGGAGATGCGACGCTGCTGTACTACATGAGCGAAGAGGCGCAGGAAGGCCGCAACGCCTACATCGAGAAGCGCAAACCCGACTTCAGCAAGTTCCCGAAGCGTCCCTAGTGGAGGTGCACTAGTGCACGCGTTCATCGAGGCGGCGCGTCCCCGGACGCTACCTGCCGCGATCGCACCGGTTCTCGTTGGCACCGCGGCCGCCGAGGAGCTCATCGCATGGCGTTTCGTCGCGGCCCTGACGGTCGGGCTCTCGATCCAGATCGCCGTGAACTACGCGAACGACTACTTCGATGGGGTCAAGGGTGTCGATACCGAACACCGGGTCGGACCCCGGCGCGCGGTCGCCTCGGGCCTCGTGAGCCGGGGGGAGATGAAGATCGCGATCGCGCTGAGCCTGTCGATCGCGGCGGCGGCGGGAGCACTTCTCGCCGCCGCCACGACCCCCTGGCTCCTGGCGGTGGGGGCGCTCGCGTTCCTTGCGACGCTCGGGTACAGCGGGGGCCCGAAGCCGTACGCGTCGGCGGGACTCGGCGAAGCGTTCGTCTTCATCTTCTTCGGGCTGGTCGCAACGATCGGCTCGGCCTACGTCCAGGACGAGACGATCGGGCGGGTGGCAGTGCTCGCGGCGATCCCCATGGGGCTACTCGCGACCGCGATCCTCGTCGCGAACAACATCCGCGACATCGATACCGACCGCTCCGCAGGAAAGGCCACCCTGCCCAGCAGGCTCGGGAACGAGAAGGCTCGGTCCCTCTACCGGGGGCTCCTGCTCGGGGCGTACCCCTTCGTCCCACTGATCGCCGGAGCTACAGGCTCAGCGTGGCCAATGCTCCCGCTCCTGTCGCTGCCGTTCGCGGTCCCGTTGCTCGACAAGGTGCGCGCCGAGGGGCCCAAGCTCATCCCCGTTCTGGTCGGTACCGCACGTACCGAGCTGATCTTCGGCATCCTCTTGGCGGTGGGCTTGTGGATCTCGTGATCGTGCCGTTCCGCGTCGCCCTGAACATGAGGTTCCGCCGCGTCACGGAACGTTCGGGGGTGCTTCTCGAAGGCCCCTGTGGCTGGGGCGAGTTCTCACCCTTCCCCGAGTACCCGGACGAGGTTGCCCATCGCTGGTGGCTCGCGGCGCTCGAAGCGGCCACCGTGTCGTGGCCCACGCCGCTACGTTCCGGGATCCCGGTCAACGTCACCGTCCCCGCGGTCGGCGCGGACGAGGCCCACGCCCTCGTGGTCTCCTCGGGCTGCACCACCGCGAAGGTGAAGGTCGCCGAAGGCGATGATGAGGCGCGCCTCGAGGCGGTCAGGGACGCTCTCGGTCCCGCAGGGAAACTCCGCATCGATGTGAACGGGGCTTGGGATCTCGACACCGCGATCGACACGATCAAGCGTTTCGCGCGCTTCGATCTCGAGTACGTCGAGCAACCGTGCGAGACGGTCGAAGACCTCGCTGCCGTCCGCAGGGCAGTGGATGTAGCCATCGCCGCGGACGAATCGATCCGTCTCGCCGACGACCCGATGGAGGTGGTCCGCAAGGAAGCCGCCGACGTCGCGATCCTGAAGGTTCAGCCCCTGGGCGGCGTTCTCCCCGCACTCGAGGTCGCGGAGCGCCTCGGGCTCCCCGCGGTGGTGTCTTCCGCCCTCGAGACTTCGGTTGGGATCGCGATGGGCTTGCACCTGGCCGCGTGCCTGCCCGAGCTCCCCTACGCGTGCGGCCTCGGTACGGTCGCGCTGCTCGAACGCGATGTGGTCGCGGAGCCCCTCGTCCCGGTCGACGGCGTCATCGAGCTGCGGCGCCCGCTACCGGAGATCGATCGCATCGACGATCCCGGCGACGCCGATGATCTGATACTCCGTCTCGAGAACGCTATCGAGAACAGGATGGGAGCCGGATGAGGGCGACCAATCCATCCCACGCTCTCGCTCTCGTTCTGGTCGACGAACTGGCTCGGGGCGGGGTGCGGCATGCATGTCTCGCCCCTGGGTCACGCTCCGCCGCGCTCGCGATCGCGCTGGAGGAAGACGAACGCATCGAGCTCCACGTCGTGCACGACGAACGGTCCGCGGCGTTCCTCGCGCTCGGCATCGCGCGGGCGACCCGGCTCCCCGTCCCGGTCGTGTCCACCTCGGGGAGCGCGCCGGCCAACTTCTATCCGGCAGTCGTCGAGGCCTCGCACGGACGGGTTCCCCTCCTGATCCTCACTGCGGACCGACCTCCGGAGCTGAGGGCCACCGGATCGAACCAGACGACCGATCAGATCAAGCTCTACGGGGATTTCGTCCGCTGGTTCCACGAGGTGGGGGTCGCGGACGAGGTCCCCACCTCCGCCCGTTACTGGCGGTCGGTCGCGTGCCGCTCGCTGACCGAAGCCATGCATCCACTACCGGGACCGGTGCATCTCAACCTCGCGTTCCGGGAACCGCTCGTGCCCGACGAGACCGGCGGGGGGTTCCCCTTCGATCTTTCCGGTCGCGCGAACGGA
>JAENWQ010000061.1 GCA_016649855.1 Actinomycetota bacterium
CTCTCTGAACTCCTGGCGCGTCATCCGGTAGATCAGCTCGTGACTGTAGCTGTGGGATGCGATCTCGTGTCCGGCGTCGTGCAGCTTCTTGGTGGCCGCGGGGTACTTCTCGGCGAACTCTCCGAGCACGAAGCAGGTGCTCCTGGTATCGGCGGCCCCGGTGATGCCGATCCACCTCTCGATGTTCTCGTCCATGGCGTACCTGGTGGATGACGCCAGTCCCCGGATCTCGTCGACGCACCCGTCCAGCTGGGCGAAGTTGGCGTGGTGCCAGTCCTCGACATCGAACGTGAGCAGGCCGTTCGGAACTACGTCCGTGCTAGCCTCACGCCGTGTCATCGCTCAGCTCCCAACCAGTCGTCGTCACCGACGGACTGTGGAGAAAGAGCCTCAGTGCGATCCGGTCGCTCGGCAAAGCGGGGGCCGATGTCCACGTCACGGGCGATTCCATCTTCACGATGGGCTTCTGGTCGCGGTACACCGCGCGCCGCTTCAGGTCCCCCGACGTAGCTCGCGATCCGGTCGCCTTCGAACGAGCTCTGCTGGCGCACATCGAGAGCCTGGGACCTAAGCCCGTACTCCTTCCGATGGAGGAAGCGACGATCAGGTGGCTGACCGATCGCGCCGAGGTGGTAGCGGAGCATGCGCACTTCCTCATCCCCGGCCGGAAGTCCCTGATGGTTGCACTAGACAAAGGTAAGACCTTCGAGGCCGCGGCTCAAGGAGGCATCCCGGCGCCGTACACCGAGCTCCCCGAAGACCCTGCTGCGCTCGCGCGCGCGGTCGCGAAGCAGAGTGCTGGCGCCTTCGTGGTCAAGCCCCGCGCCGGATCGGGATCCGCGGGGGTCGTTTACGGAGAGCACCGGAACGAGGACGCGTGGAGGGCCCACTGGGAGCGGTACGGGCCGTTGATCGTTCAGCAGCGCGTGCCCCCAGAGGGGCGCGCGGTCGGGGTCGCATGCCTCTTCGATGGCTCCGGTGATCTCAAGGCTCGCTTTTCCCATCAGAGGCTCAAGCAGTACCCGGTCGGCGGAGGGCCCAGCACCGATCGCGAGGCCGTCCACGAGCCGCAGCTGGAAGCCTGGAGCGAGGCCCTCTTGAGGTCGCTCGACTGGCGCGGCGTCGCGATGGTGGAGTGGAAACAGGATCCCGCCACCGGCGGGTTCCGGCTCCTCGAGATCAACCCGCGCTTCTGGGGCAGCCTGGAGCTCGCCGTCCGGGCCGGGGTCGACTTCCCCTCTCTGTACGCCCGCGCCGCGCTGGGGGAGAAGATCCCGGAGAGCTTCGAATACCAGGATGGCGTTCGGTGCCGGTGGATGATGCCGGGCGACATCCTGCGCTACCTGTCGGACAAGGACCGGGAATCGCCGCGGCGATTCCTCCGAGGTTCGATCCGTCTCGCCGAGGAATGGGACCCGAGCGACAAACGAGGTGCGCTGGCGACGATCGTATGTACGGGTGCCCTGGCCCTTAACCCGCGCTACTGGCGGTACGTGCGACGCTGAGCCCAACCCGAGCCGGCTCCCACGGGGCCGGGGCGTTGCGCTCAGGCCCGAGCGAGAGCACGATCGGCTCCGCGAGACGGTACTTCGGCTTGTAAACGCTCATCGGAGGAGGCGTGGGCGCCGCGAGCCTGCGAACACCTTCACCCGCCGGTCGCCACATCCGGTAGCGGAGCAGCGTCCGGCCGGCCACGATGCCGTCGGTCCAGCGGACCTTCTTGCCCTCGGCCTTCGTGCGCGGTCGAAAGATGATGGGGATCTCCATGATCCTCACGTCGAGACGGGAGCACTTCGCGTGCAGTTCCGCTTCGATCCCGAATCGGTCGGACTCGACGCACAGGCCGTCCCAGGTGCTCTTCGACATCGCGCGAGCTGCGGTCGCCATGTCGGTGAGATCGGTCTGGTAAAGCACCGATGCGAGCCGGGTGACCGCCGAGTTCGCCAGCCACTGCCGGGCCGACACCAGCTTCTTGTTCCCTTCGTGCATCCGCGTCCCCGTCACGATGTCGGCCTCTCCCGACAGGATCGGAGCGGCAAGCCTCGAGATGTCTGCCGGGTCGAGTTCGAGGTCCGAGTCCTGGAAGACCACGATGTCTCCAGTGACGAAACGAACGCCTTCTCGCAGCGCAGCACCCTTGCCCCGGTTGCGGGGGAGGTAGATCACCCGGTCGATGAAGTCACTGACCTTCTCGAGCTCGGCACGGGTGCCGTCGGTGGAACCATCGTCCACGACGATGAGCTCGCCGACACACTCCTGGCGGCGGATCCGCCGCACGCATTCGGCGATCAGGTGCCGTTCGTTGTAGACAGGAACGACCACGGAGATCGATGGGTGCGCGACACCGGCAGGCACCGGGTCGTTTGCGCGTCGCCGGAGCGACAACTTCACGACCTCTGCCTCAACCTCGGGCAGGGGTGCCTCCTCCACCACCGGAGCCGCGACGACTTGAGGCTCGTCCAACCGGATGATCGTCCTGCGCTCGATCCGGCCCAATGGCGCTGGGATCGGCTGCTCGAAGGCATACGCAACCAGTGCGTTGGCGGCGTCGGCGACCGACCAGCGGGGCTCGTAGCCCAGGATCTGCCGGGCGTCGGAGATGTCGGGGACCGGACTGAACAGCTCCTCGGGATCACCCGGCCCCTCCAGCCTCAGAGAGACGGGGCTCTCGGCGACCTCGATCGCCAGGTGCGCCAGCTCGAAGGTCGTGATCTCTTCGTCCGAACCCAGCGTGAAGATGTGGCCACCGGAATCGTACTCGAGCACGCTGATCAGTCCCTGAAGCGCATCCTCGACGTAACAGAATGTGGCCGTCTCCTTGCCGGTGCCCCTGAGCACGAGATCCTCGCCCTTCAGCGCGCTGGAAACGAAACGGTAGAGAAGCGTCTGATGATCGGCGGTCTCCCGCGGCCCGACGATATTCGCCAGTCGCACCACGCTTACAGGGAAGCCCCTTGAGTTGGCTATGTTGACCGCGAGCTGTTCCTCCGCTGCGCTGCCAACGGCCGACGTCCAGTCCGGAGACGGCACCATGACCGTCCGGCGAGCGAGGTTCGAAGCTGCGGCTAGCACGTTGACCGTTCCCTGCGCGTTGACCCTCAGGCGGCCGGGGGAAACGGGTTCGGTGAACTCCGAGGCGAGGTGCACGACCGCATCGGTGGATCCGACCAGCCCGTCGACCAACCCCTGGTTCAGGACCGTGCCTTCCACAAAGGTGAACCCGGCAAGGTTCTGGACGTACTCGAGGTTGCGGAGGCTTCCGCTCGAGAGATCGTCGAGGACGACGACCTCGTCTCCACGCCAGAGGAGTGTCTCGGCAAGGTGAGACCCGATGAACCCGGCCCCACCGGTGATAAGTACTCTCACTCGCCCCTTCTTTCAGCGACCGACCCGACACCCCACCGCTGCTGTGCTGCCTTCAGCTGCTTCCATCTTGCTTCCATTAACTGGAAGACTCTCTTCGCTTACCGTAGAGCATCCTGGGTGGTTTTCCCAGACCATTGACAGGATTATCTACGACTTTTTTCGAGGCGGCTAGGCCCTCCGACCATCGAAAAAGGCCGTGTTATGGCCGAAAAGGGACGTCTCGACCCCGCGCGACGCCCTCTCGGGACCGGGTTCTCAGGCCGCGGGCGACGGCTTGGGATCGACCGCCGGGGGACCCGCGGACGCGCGGCCCGGGAGCCACAGGAAGATGGTCGCGAGGCCCACGAAGAAGACCACCCCACCGGTCATCAGCTGGACGATCACGCCCCCCGGAGTGCTCAGCACGACGGCCGCCAGGGCCAGGGACACCGCCGCGCCCTCGACCAGCGGCCGGACCACGTAGGGTCGGAGCGGCCGGATCCCCCACAGGAGGATGCCTGCGATCACGAGTTCGGTAGCCACGGTCGCGATGACCGCGCCGTAGGCCCCCCAGCTCGGGATCAGGAGGAGATTCAGCACGAGGTTGGCCGCGAGCGCGAGCGCCACGGCCGCGACCCTCTTCGAACGCCGGTCGGTCGCGGCAAGGACGACGCCGAAGAGGTGGTTGACGAACCGGAACGGAAGGACCCATGCGAGCAGCGCGAGGTACTTCCCCGTGTCACCGAAGCCGGCTCCGAAGAGCAGCTCGGCGATCGACTCCGACAGCAAGGTCAGTCCGGTGGCGAGCGGGAGCGCGGCCACCAAGAGGATCCTCGTCGTCTGCTGGAACACGCGCCGCAGGTGACCGTCTTCGATACCGTCGGACTGCGCCAGGATCGGATAGAGGGACGAGCTGAACGACACCGCGACGAGCGGAGCGGTGAGAAGGATGACCGAGGCCGCGCCGTACATGCCCACCTCTGTAGACGGGTGGAAGATCGCGAGGATCAGGATGTCGAACCTCAGATAGGTCGCGGTCAGCGAGTAGGAGACCGCGAGCGGCCATCCTTCCCTCACGAGGGAGAACCAGTGGGTGACGTCCATACGGAACCGGACCGGTCCCCACAACCTCCGGTAGAAGACGACGCAGAGGAGGAGGTTGGCGGCCCGGCCCGCGGTCAGCCCCAACATCGCTCCACCGACGCCGAAGCCGGCGTTCAAAGCAAGGCCAACCGCTATGAGCGCGACCGCGCCCTCGACGACGCATGCCGCCGTCTCGAGCTCCATCTTCTCCCGTGCATGGAACGAGGCGCGGAAGATAAGGATCGGAGCGCTTATCGCGACGAACCCTCCCGCAGCGGCCAGCGCCTGCGCGGCATCCGAATGCACCCCCGTTAGGGCGGGGATCGCGGTCAAGAGACCGCCGAACACCACGCCGAGGATGCAGGCCAGGGGCAAACTGCGCTCGAGCTCACTCGCGTCGCGCGCTCGGGCGAGCTCGCGGATGAGCCTGTTGTCGAGCCCAAGGACCGCAACGAACGCCAGCGTGCCGGCGAGGGTCCACGACAGGGAGAAGGTTCCCATCCCACCGGGACCCAGCGTCCTGGCGACCATGATCGCGGCGATCGCCTTCGAGCCTCCGGACAGCGCGAACGTTAGAAGCTGGCTGAACGAGTTCTTGATCACGCGCTTGCGCGACAGGGCGACGCTCACCCGTGTATCCCGCCGGGACGGGACGCCACTACGAGGTCCAGGTAGGAGACAGCGCCGGCTCGTCCGTCAGACGCCATCTCAACTTCCCATCCGAAAGTTCCCCGCCGGGCCCCGCGTACACCGCGAGGTGATCGGTCGCAATGGCGATGTACTTGCCGTCGGGCGAGAACACCGGATGACGGTCCGAGGAATCGCTACCGATGAGGCGCTCGACGTCACCCGAAACGGGGTCGAGGGTGTAGATCTGCCACACCTCGTCCAACCTGGTCGATGCGAACGCGACCTTGGATCCGTCCGGAGAGAAGCTCGGGAACAGATCGGTTCCGGCGGGATCGTCGGTCAGTCGCTCGGTCGATCCGGAGGCGACGTCGACCGAGTAGAGGCTGTAGTCGCTGTCTCCCGTCTTCGAGGAGTACACGATGCGGCCCCCGTTCGGGTCCCACGTCGGATAGACGTCTTCGGAGGTCCCGGAGGTGAGCTGCTCGACCGTTCCCCCACCGATGCCCGTCTTGTAGAGGTGCCAGCTGCCGTCGGATGCCCTCGTAGAAGCGAACGCGATCTCGCTCCCGTCCGGGGAGAACGTCGGATAGTCATCCGAGCCCTTACCGTCGGTGATCTGCTTCGCCGAACCGCCGTCGGCGTTCGCCACCCAGATGTGCATGATGCCGTCGTCGCCGGCACTCGCGTAGGCGAGCCGGGTCCCGTCGGGGGACCACTCGGGCGAGTCGATGAAGGCGCCGGGAACATCCAGCTCGTTCACGTCACCACTTACGAGATCCTGCACGACGAGCACGCTGGTGCCGACGCCGGTTTCACTTACATACGCGATCTTTCCGCTCAGCTCACCCTCCGGCGGCGCAACCTCACGGAGGCTCACGGGTCGCCGCTCGTGGGTCGGGCTGCACGCTCCCGCGAGTAGCCCGAGGGTAAGAACCGCGATCAGAAGTCTGCTTCTCTTCATTTGCCCAGCACCTGCTCGATCGTCGGGCCGGAGTTGAACAACTCACCCTGCTCGTATGAGTAGTCCTTGAAGGCGCTGGACTCGTCGGCGAGCTTGAAGTCGGCCGTTCGGTGGATCCGGTAGATCCGGATGTTGGAGTCGTCGTAGTGGATCGTCATGTCCGAGTGGTACCGCCGGTAGGTCTCGGCCCACTCGTAGGTGATCGCCATGATCCGACCGCGCTTGACCTCGGTGCGGTAGTACTCGTTGGTCGGGTTGTTGGCGCCCTCGGAGAGGTCGAGGGCGATCAACGGATGCTTCTCGACCGTGATGTAGACGTCCTCGGTCGGGATCGGGAGCTCGTAACCCGGGCGCACCGCATCCTGGGCGCGAACGTCCCGAGCGAAGACCCACAGCTCGACGAAGAACCCGTCACCGAGAACCCGCTGCCGCTGTTCCGAGATACCAACGACCGTGTACGTGAAGTTCTCGCTCGATCGCATGATCTTGCGCGTTTCCACGGAGATGGCTTCGTAGTCGGTATCGACGCGCAGGGGTTCGCCGGCGTTGGAGTCGATCGGGAAGCGGGCACCGAAGACGAAGATCGCAAGTACCGCCACGGCCATGGAGATCGCCGCGCGAGCGATGCCCACGCGCATCGGAACGACCGAGAGTATGCCCGCCAGCCCGACGCCGTAGCCGAGCGCCAGGGCCGGACCCACGATCCACGCGATACGGATCGCATAGAAGGCCGGGAGACCGAGGAGACTGGTGTCGAACAGGACCACCAGAACGACTGCGGCTGCAGAGAGCCCAATCATCATGGCGCCGGTGGTCCTCCGTTTGGTTGCGAGCATCACGAAACCGCCGAAGAACCCGAACAATGCTCCGATGAACGCCCCGACGGAGATCGCGTTCTGTCCGAACTCCTGAACGGCAGATTGCTCCGCAGCCGCGTCGGCCGCGCTGGCCGTGCCTACGAACGGAAGGAGGTCTCGGATACCGGCGAACAGAGCTTTCCCGAACAGCAACCCGAGAGGGATGTAGATGTGTCCCGCAAGGCCCCCGAGGAGCATCGCTCCGATCGTCTTCATCGCCGCGGGGATGCCACCCTTGGTAAAGATGCCGGTACCGATCGCGAGCGTACCGCCGGCGGCGAAGAACTCGAACAACGGCAAGGGGTGGATCATCGCCATGGCGAAGCAGCCGGCCCCCACGGTCCACAGATGTCCCTTGTGCCGCGAGGTCACCGCCATCGCCACGAAGGCAAGCGTGATCATGGCGATACCGAGGCTGAGCTCCTGAGGCAGAGGTGCCGATTGCCGAGCCCACGGCACGAGGAACTCTGCGCGTGAACCGAAGATGCCGAAGATCGCCGCTGCGAACACGGCCGCCCCGGGGTTGCGCGTCAGTCTCAGAACCGTGAAGAGCGCGCCGATGGGGATGAGGAGCGTCATCAGCGGGCCGGAGAAACGGATCAGGTCGGCCGTGTCGAGGCCCAGGCTGAACTTGTGCCACAGAGCCAAGATGGCGTGGACGCCGTGCGGGTAGATGCCCTCCGTGTAGATCTGGTTCTGCTCGAGGAGCTTCGTCCACGTGAGGATCGTGTAGTTGTCGGACGGGCTCAGAGAGACGTGCGCGGCGGGAACCTTCACCCTCAGGTAATAGGAGATCCCGAGAACGATCACGAGCGGAACTATCAGGATGAGCATGAACATGACGCTGGGCAAGCTGTCTCTGCGGCTCGGCTTATCGCCGTTGCGAAGATCGACCGTGTCGTTCTTCTTGGACGCGCGTGTCCGGGACGATACCTGGACCTCTCCGCTCTCGAAGCGATCTCCAAAGTTGGCCGCTCGCACCGAGATACGCTCACCGAGTCCGCTGAACCACTCCCGGTCCACGCCCATCGGGCGCAGCTTGAACCAGTAGCACGCGATCACGGACAGGATGATCAGCGTCGTCGTCTCGTACAACCTGAGGGCGGCGAGGACCTGGGTCACGACGACCACGATCGCTATCCACCTCAGGAAGTTGATAACGAGGACGTCGAGGGTGTTCCTTGCCGACTTGGGGGTCGGAAGGATCAACCACGGCAACAGCACGAACGCGATACCAAATCCGGCGAACGTCTTGATGATCTCTACTGAATTCATGGCTTCACCTACACCGAGGAATAGTAGTAGTAGTCAAGGTTCGTCAGGACCCGCAAAGCAAGCACCAGACTCACCACCGCAAACACGATTCCGCCCAAAGCGAATCCTATGACGGCCCAGTAGTAAACGACTAGGCGGCTCAAGATGAAACCAACAAGGAAGTCGACCAACAGGGCGGGGATGATCGCCAGGATCGCCAGCCGCGGCCTCGACAGCCAGAAGAACAGCGAGACGTTCAGCAGCGAGAAGGCGGCGAGCGAGTACCCGATGGATCCGAAGATGAACACGAACACGCTCACGTCGTTGAGCAGGATGGCGATCTCGGGGATGTACTGGACCAGCCAGCGCACGAAGAAGTACGCACCGACGGCGCCGATGATCGACATCACGAAGTACAGGACCAGGCTCCGCCTGTAGAAGGCGAAGAACCAGGACCGGAAGTCCTTGGCTTCCTTGACCGTGTACTGCAGCTGCTGCGGCTTGACGAACCCCGAGAAGCGGTAGATCGCGTACTCGAGGGCTCCCAGTGCCGGCAGCAAACCGAGCAGCGCCCAGTTGATGCCGACCTCGTAGTCGGTCTGGAACCAGATGAAGGTCTGCCTGAAGTCTGTCCGGCCCGTCCAGGCAATGATGCGGTCGCCGAAGATCAGGACGAAGTACAGGAGACCGAACAGGAAGTACGGAGCAACCGAAGCGATCAACAACGTGAACCTCGGTAGCTTGGTCGAGATCGGAAGCCGTGGGTCCTTGGATCGGTTGTGCAGGAACGCAAGCATCACGATCGATGAGATCAGCGCGAACGCCGACGCCGACAGGATGCCGACCTGGTGGGCCGGGACGATCTCCCAACCGAACCACTCACGGAAGATGTAGACGACGCCGATGCCGACGCCGATGGCGATCGAGAACAACAGCTCCTTCTGGAGCATGTACAGCATCGACAGCGACAGCCACAAGATCGACAGCGTGAAGTAGTAGACAACCGTCAGGTCCTTCTCGATCCCCGATACGACGGGGAACGCCGAGAAGAAGAAGTACAAGATGATTCCGACCAGGGCGGTGACCAGGATTCCGGCGGCGATGAAGAAGAACGCCACCTTCATGCAAAGGAGGAACATGCCCTGCCGCAGGTACATCAAGCCTCGTCTACCGATCGCCTGCGTGAAACCACCGGCGAGGAGATAGCTGAGCGCGGTGCCCACGCCGATCGCCGTCGCACGCGCCGTAGAGAAGTAGTAGTAGGCCCACAGCGAGTACAAGAGCAGCAGGATCGAGAAGATCATGATCGCCATCGGAAGACCGAACGCGACGCCTCGGAAGAAGAACCGTGGGATAGCGGACCACAGGCCCGGAGGTTCCCACTTGTCCAGCTCTTCCTTCTGGCGACGACGCTCTTCCTCCCACGCGGTCTCCTGCGCGGTGTCCACGCCCCGCTGACGCTGGGCGATCACGAGGGCGAGCGAGAACACATCAGGCTGGCCGTAGTGCTCCTGGGAGATCTGGTCGTTGATACCCAGACTCTCCAGATGCGCGGCAGCCTCGAAGGGACTCTCCAGCCACCCCGCGTTGCGGGACAGTTCGTCGGTGAGCTCCTCGATGCTCGGGTTCCTAACGGCCATCTACGACTCCTCCCGTGCGAGGACCGTCGCCAGGGCAGCGGCTGCTGCGCTCCTAACGGTCGGGTCAGGATCTGAACTCAGGACCTGCGAGAGCAGGTGGATCGACTCGGTCCTGGGCAGTGCCTCCGCGGTGACCGATGGTGCGATCGCCCGGCGGCGGATCTCGGGGTCGGGATCGTTGAGCAGCGTGCGCACGGCCTGCGACAACTCGGCGCCGCCTCTACGGTATGCCTCTTCGAATGCCGCGATGCGCTCGCGAGGATCGTCCGAGTTGAGCGAGACCCCGACGGCCGGCTGTAGTTCCCGAACCTCGAAGTCGTGCTCCGGCTCGATCACCGGTGACGTCGGTTCCTGGATGCCGACGCCTCCCTCGGGGGCATAGTCGATGTCCCCTGCCTCCGAGACGACCTTGAGCTCCTCGGGAGGCATCATCCGCTGCCTCTCGATCTCCTCCCTGATCTCTGCCGGGGGAGCGCTCAGGCCCTGGTCGACGATGATGACGTCCTGACGTTCGTCGACGGTCGGGATCACGGTTTCGAGCTCCGGCGTTTCGGCCACGACCGTCAGCTGGGGCTTCAGCACCGGCTGCGGCTCGGGGATCCGGCCGGCAGCCCGCTCACGACGGTAGGCCTCGGCGAGCGTGACGTAGGTCCTGCGGTAGCCCTCGAGCGCCGCATCGATCGTGAACCGGTTCAGCGCACGGTCGCGACATGCCGCTTCGAGCTCCTGCCGTGCAGGCGCATCGAGATTGAGAAGGCGGAGGGTCGCGTCGGCGAGTCCTTCGATGTCCTTCGGCCGGGCCAAGAGGCCGACTCCCTCGAGGGCCTCCTTTACACCACCGACGTCGGTCGAAACCACCGGCTTGCCGCACATCAACGATTCGACCACCGAGTAAGGGAACGCCTCGGAGATGCTGGTCAGGAGGACGACGTCGGCCTGGTTGTAAGCCTCGGCCGGGTTGTCGGTCGTTCCCATGAACTTCACCGTGTTACCGAGGTTCAGGTCGCGGTGAAGCGCCTTGACGGTCTTGTCGTATTCACGATCGGAAACCGGCCCGTAGTGCAGGAACTGGACGCTCGGGATGTGCTGCCGCACCAGGTCGGCCACCCGGAGGAACGTTTCGAGATCCTTCAGGGGGTCGATACGAGTGATCGACACGACCGTGGGAGCCGACGGACGCGACACCCTGCGGGGGCTGAACGAAACCGGGTCGACCCCGTTGTAGATGACTCGGATGCGGTCGCGCTCGGCGCCGTTGCGCAGCTCCCAGCGTGCGTTGAACTCGCACACCGGGCTGATCTGGTCTGCGTAGTAGAACGCGGTGCGGGAGATCGCCGCGATCATCTGGACCAGGAACTTCTTCAGGTAGTAGGGGAAGCCGTACCGGGCCATGGCCAGGTACTGCTCACGCATGTAGACGCCGTGCTCGGTAAGGAGGAACGGCGTGCCCTTCTCGACCTTGGCGAGGATCCCGGGGATGGCGCAGAAACCGGCGGCCGAAGAGTGCACGACATCGGCCTCGGGGATCGGGACGTTGAGCGGCAACAGGAGGCGGTACAGCCACCTGAGCCCCTCGGTCGCGTCGTTGAGCGAAGGGAGGTGCTCGCCGTTGCTGCCGTTCTGAGGAGGCTGAGCGGCCTCGGGACGACGGAGCTGGCGGAACAGGTCCCTCGCCTCGGCACGGCTTGGGCCACGCTCCGGGTTGTTGTCCTCTTCCTCGATGACTTCCTCGCCGTAAGGGTCGGAGGTCTCGTACTCCTCGACGCCGTTGTATTCGCCGGTGTTGGCCCGCAGGAAAACATCGGTCACCGCATCCCACGTCGCACGCGACCTGAACGTCGCGCGGTAGTCGTTCTCGCGGAAGTAAAGGTGGAGCTGGTACAGCAACTGGCCGAAATGCCCGGGATCGAAATCGGCGGAACCGATCTCGGTCAGGAGCTCCTTCAGGAGAGGAACGAACCCCTCCTTGGCCTGGGTCTCACGCGTCCGGCGGGCGAGGTAGATCACCTTCGCCGCAGGAACCTCGGACGTGTACTCGACCGGCTCTTCGGTGCCCCACAGGGGGAGACCGACGAAGCGCTTTACGTTGCGCGGCAGCACGTATTGCGAAGAGATGAACGGGTTCATCATCAGAGCCCAGACCGTGAAATCGGTCTCGGGCATCCCGCGCATCAGCGCTTCGCACCACGTGCTCACTCCACCCCGGAAGTGCGGGTAGGTACCCTCGGTCGTCAAGACGACGTGAAGGTCCGAGGGACCCGAGCGATCTCTCGCCACGGGCTGCTGCATCACTACTTGTCCCATGTCCGCCATGCTCGTGTCCCCCTAGCTTTCCGTCGTTCCGCCCGAAGAGGGCGGTCCCGTCAGTTTTCTCAGCGACCGTTCGGTCGCAGCGACAACATCCATGTCCGGGTCGGCGACGAAGACCCGCTTGAGCGGTTCCACCGCCCGGACGTCTCCCAGATCTCCCAGGACCTCGGCCGCCTTGGAGCGGACGGTGCCGTCCGGGTCCTCGAGGCGAGCGATGAGTGCATCGACCGCGTGGGGCGCCCTCATCGCACCGAGAGCATCGATCGCTCGCTCCCGTTGTGCCGCGGAGCGGCCGGAGAGCTCCTTGATCAAGTTCTCGGCGGCTCCCGAAGCGGCGAGCGTCTCGCCGATGATCCTCTTGAGGTCCGGGTCTGCACCGACGAGCGCAGCCACCAGCGCGTCGGTCGCGACCTCACCCATCTGGGTGAGCAG
>JAENWQ010000116.1 GCA_016649855.1 Actinomycetota bacterium
AAGAACAGCTCGGTCGACTCGCAGATCGACAGCGCGCGCTCCTCCGAGGATGCATCGAACGACACCATGCCTCCGTAGAGAGGCTCCCCCTGTGCGGCCATCTGCTTGCGCGCCAGGTCATGTCCGGCGAAGTCCGCGAGCCCTGGATAGTGCACCGCAGCCACGTCGCCGCGGCCGGCGAGCCACGCGGTGATCCGTGTAGCTCCTTCGGAGTGGGCGCGCATCCGGATCCCTAGAGTCTTGAGCCCGCGCAGCAGAAGCCAGGAGTCGAACGGCCCGGGGATCGCACCGATCCCGTTCTGAAGGAACCTCAACCGCTCGGCGAGAGCATCGTCATTGGTCGCGAGGCTCCCGGCGACGAGATCGGAGTGACCACCCAGATATTTGGTAGCCGAGTAGGTGACCACGTCGGCACCGAAGTCGAGGGGGCGCTGCAGATACATCGTGGCGAACGTGTTGTCGACCGCGAGTATGCCGCCCGCCTCGTGCGCGATGGCCGCGAGTCCTTCGAGATCGAGGACCTTCAGCATCGGGTTACCCGGCGTCTCGACCATGACCAGGTCGGCGCCCTCGCGCGCCTCCGTCCTCACGGCATCGAGATCGGTCATGTCCACGGTTGCGAACCTGATGCCGACGTCCGAGAGCACGCGCGCGAAGAGACGGTAGGTGCCCCCGTAGACATCCGCACCGAGCAACACGCGTGCCCCCGCCGGGAACGTCATCGCCAGCGTGGTGATCGCGGCCATGCCCGAACTGAACGCAGCCGCGTGCTTGGCTCCCTCGAGTGCCGCGAGGCACGTCTCGAGGGCGTGCCGGGTCGGGTTGTCGGTCCGGGAGTACTCGTAGCCCTTGTGCTTCCCGACCCCGTCCTGGGCGTAGGTCGAGGTCTGATAGATCGGGACCACGGCCGCGCCGGTCGTAGGATCTGGGTCCTGGCCCGCATGGATTGCGGCCGTCTCGAAACGCATACGATGGGTCATCGAGCTCCTCGTGGTTTGACAGAAATCCGGGGGGTCTCAACCAACTACACAACGCTACAAGTACTGAGGCGTTCGAGTACCGGCGGGCGAAAGATGCCGGGAAGAGGATGCCGAAGTGGAGAGGATCCATGCCGAACAGAGGCCCGACGAGCGACGGCTGCGCGGTGGTCGTGGGCCAGTGGCGGGAGGGTCAGGGCCACGCCCCGACGCCTTACGCCGAGGCGGTTCGAACCGCTGGCGGCACTCCGGTCATCTTCTCCGTGTTCGACCTTCCCGATCATCAGATCCCCGATGGGATGGAGTTCCACGAGCTGCTCGAGCCCGACGACGGCTCCGTGCTGGACGGCGCCTGCGGGCTCCTCCTTCCCGGGGGCGGAGACATCGATCCCGCGAGCTACGGTCAGTCGCGGCACGAACGCACCCACGACCTCAACGAACGTCGCGACGCGTTCGAGAGGACGCTCCTGTCCCGGGCTCTCGAAGCCGACATGCCGGTGCTGGCCATCTGCCACGGCATGCAGATGCTGAACATCCAGCTCGGCGGGACGCTCGATCAGCACCTCATCGACGTTCCTACCCGCATCGATCACGACCGCGGCTATCCGACCCCGGACCCGATCCACGGGATGAGGGTGAAGGAACGAAGCCTTCTCGCCGCGGCGCTGGGCGCTCCAAAGGTCGAGGTCAACTCGCACCACCATCAGGGTCTCGGCAAGGTTGCAGACCTGCTCGAGGAAGTTGCCTGGGCGGACGATGGGGTGCTCGAGGGGGTCGTCTCGACCGCGCATATGTGGGTCGTCGGCGTGCAGTGGCACCCGGAGGTCATGACCGGCGACGATCACCAGCTGAACCTCTTCCGCGCGTTCGTCGAAGCGACACGCGCCTATCAGGAGCGCGAGGCTAGGGAAGCATCTTGATGGGTTGTCCCATCAACGAAGAGATGTCATCCGCTCCCGCGCTGTAAGAGAACCTCTCGGCGACAACATCCGAATCCGCGGTCACGAGAACGGCCATCGTCTCGCCGCGCGTCCATTCTCCGATCGTCACCTTGATCCGAGAACCCGCGGTGATCTCGAGTCCCTGGAGTGACTCCGGTGCGAGGGGGCTCTCCCCGACCCTGAGGATCGTGATGTCCACGACCACGTCCTCGGAACCAGGAGCCATCACCGCGACGGCGTCGACGCTCGGGGAGCGCGCGGCAGGACCGAGGAACCACGATGGTGATGATTCGGTCGCCCCCAGCTCGGACGCCTGACCGCTGAGATCCTCGGTATCGAGCGACACGCTCCGTTCCGCGATCACCGGTTCCCCATTCACCGAGGTCACGATCGCGCTGACCGAGGCGATCCCATCTTTGTTGCCTCCGGCGAACTCCTCGATGGAGATGACCCGCTGCGACCGAGGCGGGATGGCGTACTCGAGGAGGTCGGGTGGCGTAAGGGTCTCCACGGGCGTCGCGAGGATGACGCTGACCACAGCTTGTTGTTGCCCCGGATTGAGGATCGAGATCGTTTCGTCTGCCCCGTCGCCCACGGCTCCGTCGGGGAAGAACCACTGCCCCATAGGCGTTGGCGCGCCGAGGTCGTAATCGATCCCCTTCGGAAGGCCCTTGCCGAACGTCGCCATCTCGCGCCATGCGACCACCCTCCCTCGCCGGGCCGCCACTTCGACCGCGAGGGTCTTCCTCTTCGTGAT
Organism: Actinomycetota bacterium; assembly: GCA_016649855.1. Lineage (GTDB taxonomy): Bacteria > Actinomycetota > CADDZG01 > CADDZG01 > WHSQ01 > WHTI01. The sequence goes on from JAENWQ010000116.1 coordinate 2,676, forward strand.
GACATCGTTGATAGCGATCGTTCTCCACTCGCCGGCCGGCACTGCGACGTCTCTAAGGGCGGTCCTCGACTGCTCCCCCTTCGGAGCGAACAGCGCCAGCGTCACGACGGCCTCGTCGGGGAACGGGTTGTAGATCAAGATCTTCTCGTCCCTGTCGATATCCGCGGACCCTGCGGCGAAGTACCAGCGCGTTGCCGCGGCCGTAGCGCAGTGGGCGGCGCCGGCCCCGGAAGGTTCCGAGCGCGCGGTGACTGCGGTAGCGGCGACCGGAGATCCGAATCCAACGACGTCGAGCGGCTCGCTGGCCTCGGAGTGGTGGACGAGGATCTGGTCGGCCGGCAGGTCCTGTGGCTCGCCGGCCCCGGGAGAACTTCCGATGGTGGTGTCGCCGCCGGCGGCAGAGCCGAACGCGAAATACGTCTTCGCTTGTCGGCCGCCGGTCGCCGGCGGACAGAAGACGGCTCTGGACTCGAACCGCTCGCCCTGGATCTCGGCAGCGCTTGGGATCTCGACCTCGGGACCCATGAGGTCGAAGGCAACCCCGCCGAGCAGCACGAGAACCACGAAGGCGGCGAACACGATCTCCCGGCGGCCGGTCACACGATCGTCCCCTTGATACGACGACGCTTACGAGAGAACGCAGCCCCAACGGTCGCCGTCCACGCCAGGATCGTGATCAGGAGGAGGAGAAGCGCGGCGATCGAGCGAGGGTAGGTCACGCTCACGGTGCCCTCTCCGGCGGGGAGCGAGAACGCGTTCCCCCATCCGCCCGGAACGCGTTCGAGGTCGAGTGCGTCGGAGGTTGCCTTCCATCCCGGATCGTCTGAGGTCGCCACGAACACCACCCCCGGCCCGGTTACGCCTTCGGACGAGAACGCGTTCCAACCCACCGCGTCGAGAGACTTCTTCTCCACCTCGGTGGTCCCTGCGCTCAACCTGGGGTCGCCGGCCTCGAGCGCCCGGACGTAGACCGGGAGCTCGTCATAGACACCGGCTCTAGGCAACTCCACCTGGTTCCTCAAGACGAAGTATTCGGGTTCCGTCCGGATCAGCGCGAGGTCTCGTTGTGCAAGCCAGCTCTCGGCTTTCGGACCGTTTTCGATGATGACGAAGTTGATATTGAACGCTCCGAGCAATTCTCCCCCGCGGTCGGTCGTTCCCTCCTCGATCGAGGCTACGGCGAGATCGAACGAGCGATCGGCGTCCCCTTTGGGAGTGAAGAGATCGTTCAGCTGAGGCCTGCGCGCTCCCGTGAGGAACCTATCCCCGACGGGACGAGCACCGGTCGGGTCGTTCGAGGTCCATCCCGATCCAACCCAGAGGGCGTGGAACGGCCCCGTCTGCTGTGCCTCTGCCTCGAGGACCGAGGACACCTGGGTGACCACCTCGGGACCGATCCCGCCGGCCGTTGCCCCGGCGCTCCACTCCGCGTGCCACATCGCCGGCCCGAAACCAGCGGCGAGAAGGAACCCGCTGAAGGCGAGCGCGCCGACGGTCACCGCGTGCATCCAGCTCAACTGGCGGCGGGAGAGGTCGAGACGGAAGGCGCCGACCGCGATGCCGGCCAGGCCCGCGAACGCGAGGGAGGCGAGAACCCCTGCCTCGGTAGGCGATGGGACGAGCGGACGCAAGTAACCGGCGGAGGTGAGATCGACGATCCATCCCGTGGCCAGGACTACCGTCCACAGGGCGAGAGCCATCCTCCGCCGGGCGCCGTCGGCCACGACTACGGCGACGACCCCGAGCAGCGGAAGCGCGAGACCGAACAGGGCGGGGCCATCGGGGGTCTGGCCCAGGAGCGTGCTTAACATGCCGTGGTCGCGGTAGCTGTTGGAATACGAACGCCATGTGTCGGGCGAGATGAGGCTATGGAGCGCTCCCCCATCGCCGAACCACGATGCACTCCAGGGAAGCAAGAGCGCCCACGCGATCACGAGTCCGAAGAGACACTGCAACATCGGCCGGAGCGTCTCTCCCTTCCGGTCGAGCAAGAGCTTTGGGATCGTGAGCATCACGGCCGCGAGCGCGTAGAGGACAAGTGAACCCGGGACGAAGGCGGCCGATATGGCGCCCCCAAGGGCGATCCTCGCGATCGACTGGTTACGCCGCCACTCCGGGGGCCTGGTCCACCCGATCAGCCGGATCATCGCGGCGAGGACGGAGGGCGCTGCGGCGGCGAAGAACATAGCCCCCAGCCGGCCTTCCCTCAGAGCCGCGTAACCCACCGCGCCGAACGCATAGGTCACCGCCGACACCCACCGTGCCGGTGGATCGACCAGCTCGTAAACCAGGCGATAGGCGCCGTAGGCGGCGACCCCGCCCAGACCGAGGATCATCAGCTTCTGCGCCGCGCTCGCCGCCCCCAGGGTGAGTATCGGGATGAACCCGAGGATGGCGAACGCCGGCGGGTTGGGACCGGGACCTCCAAGCCCCGCGTTGTTCCACGGAGAGATGTAGGCCCTCCACATCCCGGTCGCCCTTTCCGGGAACGGAAGGAGCTCACCGACCGCCACCTGGTCCGACCACAGGATGTGGCGGAACCCGATAAGGAACGCGACGAGCCCGAGCACCATGAGGGCCGCGGGCCACCCCTTCATGCGCCGGCCGAAGGCTTTGGCCTCCTGGCCCCGCCTCGCGAGGAGTTCCGCCCGGCGTCCCCATGCTTCCTCGACGCGCTGCGTCTGGTTCCCGAGATAGGACCGGATGCGGGTCGATAGCCGCACCGTGAGTCGATTGAGCCGGGAGTCGGGCACACGACGTTGGCGTTGCACCCGGCGCCTCTCGGTGAGCGTTTGCGGAAGACGAACCACGTTCCACCCGAGGGCTTTGATCAGATTCCAGATCTCACCAGGCTGCCGGATGACGATGAAGCCGATCATCTCGGCGACCGAGAGAAGGACGAACAGTGGGATGAGAGCCAGCAGTCGAGGCGCGGATGCGTTCTTCGTGACGGCCCTCAGACGGTTGCGCCGGATGAAGTAGCGAGTGGGCACGTATGGGGACGCCCGTTTCCCCGTCGCCAGCGCGATCGCATGGCGAGCCTCGGCTTCCGGCTCGAAGCGAACCGAGTGGCCGGCGATGCGCGCCCGCCAGCACAGATCGAGGTCTTCGGAGAACGCCCGCATCCGGGCGTCCCAGCCTCGCAACTGCCGGAACACCGAATGCTTCACGAGCATGCACGTGGACGTGACGAAGAAGACCTCGGAAGAACGGTCGTGTTGACCGCGATCGATCTCGCCCTCCTCGAGGCCTTTGTACGGGTAGCCGAAGCGGTCCGCCGCCATGCCGACCTCTTCGAGCACACTCGGGTCATCCCAGTTGACGATCTTGGGACCGACGATCGCGGTATCAGGGTCGGCAAGAACACGAGCGACCATGTTCTCGACCGAGCTGGGCGTCAGGGCAGCGTCGTCATGGATGAACAGAAGGAGGTCGGCATCCGTCCTCACGCGCGAGAGCGCCCAGTTGATCGCCCCTCCGAAACCGAGAGGGCGCGGTGTTCTCAGATAGCCCCAGCGGCGCTTCCTCAAGTGACGCTTGGCGAGCCTCTTGAGTGTGGGAGGTCCCTTGTGATCGGCAGAGGCGTCGTCGACGACCAGCACGTCGAGATTCGCGTACGTCTGCGTCGCCAGAGACACCAGGCACTCGGTGAGCCACTCGCGGCCCGCGTGGGTGACGACGATCGCCAGGACCGTCGGCTCACCGGGAGTCGACTCAGGGCGCGTCGGTGTTGATTGTGGGGTTTGTGCCATCTGTGTCTCTTCCGTCAAACCGGAACGGCGTCGTAGAGCGTAGTGCGCCGGACCGGGGTGCGCCCTATCGCCTCAACCAGGGCTTGCATCCCGTCCGCCGTCAGTTCCTGTCCGTGGCTGGCCCCCGCGGCACGCGAGATGTTCTCGTTCATCAGCGTGCCTCCCAGATCGTTGGCCCCCGCCTGCAGAGCGAGCTGCGCTCCCTCCACCCCCATCTTCACCCACGAAACCTGGATGTTGTGGATGCTGCCGTGGAGGGCAACGCGCGCCACTGCGTGCATCTTCAGGGCCTCCTCGAAAGTAGGCCCCCTCCGAGCCTTGCCCTGGAGATAGATCGGAGCCCCCATGTGCACGAACGGTAAAGGCACGAACTCGAACAGCCCCTCGTGCCCCTCGGCGACGAGTTCGTCGTGCAGGTTCCTGACGACCATCAGATGCCGAGCCCAGTTGCGCGGACCCTCGACCGTACCGAACATCACCGTGGCGTTGCTCCGCAATCCCAGAGAGTGAGCGACGCGATGGACCGCGCACCACTCCTCGGTTGTGATCTTGTCTGGACAGATGATGGCGCGGATCTCATCGTCGAGGATCTCCGCGGCGGTTCCCGGTAGCGTCGCAAGACCGGCGCCCTTGAGACGCGTGAGGAACTCCTCGACCGTGACGCCCAGCGTCTCCGCTCCCTGCCAAACCTCGAGTGCGGTGAACGCGTGAACGTGCATCTCGGGGACGGCATCCTTGACCGCTTTCAGGTATTGGATGTAGTTCTCGCCCGTGAAGCTGCCGTGGATCCCACCCTGCATGCACACCTCGGTGGCACCCAACTCCCACGCTTCCACGGCGCGCCGGGCGACTTCCTCCTCGGCCAGCAGATAAGGGTCACCTCTGAGGTTCAGAGACTTCGGCCCCTTCGAGAACGCGCAGAAACCGCACTTGAAGTAGCAGAGGTTCGTGTAGTTGATGTTGCGATTCACGACGTAGGTGACGGTGTCGCCGACCGCGTCCTTCCGCATCTCATCGGCGACCGAGTAGAGACGCTCGGCTTCGGCTCCACGAGCGGTGAACAGAAGAGCGATCTCGGATTCGTCCAGGCGTTCGCCTCCTTCGGCGCGTGACAGCGCGGAGTCAAGCCCGCTCCTGACTACCCGGCCCCGGATGCGCCACGCTCCCGAGCGCGCCGACTCGAGGGCGACGGCGGCCGAGGCGGGCGGCGGAACATCCACCCCCGAGAACCACTCCTCGTCGGCGCGCCGGTAACCGTCGCCATCGATCGCCGCAAGGACCTTTCCGCGCAATGAAGTGTCGATCCACTGGGACAGGGCGGAAGGCGTTCCACAGAACGAGGGATAGACCGCGAGGCGCTCGAGCAGGAGGAACCCCTTGCCCTCGGTCACGCTCTTCAGCTCGTCGAGCTTCGGCCACGGGAGTTCCGGATTGACGTGATCCGGGGTCACCGGAGATACGCCCCCCCAATCAGAGAGCCCGGCGTGGAGATAGCTCCCGTACTCCACGGGCGTCAGGTTCGGAGGCGCCTGGATCCCAACGTCCGGTCCCATGACCAACCGGGCCAGAGCAACCATCAGCATCATCTCTGCGAGCGCCGGCTCGGGGTGAGCGGCCATCAGGATGTCCGGCTTCTGCCTGAAGTTCTGGACGATCACTTCCATGATGTGGCCGTG
>JAENWQ010000225.1 GCA_016649855.1 Actinomycetota bacterium
GTGATCGAGGACGTCCGCCACCAACCTCGACTTTCCGACGCCTGCGGGACCGAGGATCGTGAAGAGATGACACGCTCTCTCCTTCAGCGCGCGCTCGAAGCCCTGGTTCACAAGGTTACTTTCGTGCTCGCGTCCCACGAACCGCGAGTCCAAGCGCCGGGCGAAGCCGGGAGCGTCCGATTTAACGTCCAGGAGCCGGTAGGGCCTCAGCGGCTCGGACTTGCCCTTTGCGTCCACGGGATCGACGGGTTCGACCGCCACTGCGTTCCGCACCAGGCGGTAAGTGTCGGGCCCGATGAGGATCTCACCCGCACCTGCGTGCTGCTCCAAGCGAGCGGCAACGTTGACGGGGTCGCCGGAAACGAAAGCTTGACCGGACCCCGGATCACCGGCCACGACCTCTCCTGTGTTCACGCCCGTGCGGACCGCGAGGCTCACTCCGTATTCGGCCTCGAACTCGGCGTTGAGAACGGCCATCGCGTCGCGCATCTCGATCGCTGCGCGCACTGCCCGCAGAGCATCGTCCTCGTGGAGTTGGGGAATCCCGAACACCGCCAACACCGCGTCGCCGATGTATTTCTCGACCACCCCACCGTGCTTCTCGAGGATCGATGACATCAGCGTGAAGTACCGAGCCATCACCCTTCGGACGGTCTCGGGGTCGAGCTTCTCAGCCATCGCGGTCGAGCCTGCGAGATCGGTGAAGACGAGCGAAACCGTCTTCCGAACCTCGCGCGCCTCGGGCGGCGCTTCCAGCGGAGAACCACAGTTCGAACAGAACCGGCCCTTGTCAGAGTTCTCTTCGCCACAACTCCCGCAAATCAGCATCAGACAACTCTAGGTCGAACAGGGCTCCAGGGACACCCCTATCGCTTTCGCCAGGCGACGTCCTCATCCTCTTCTTCTTTTAGGTGCCGGCTATGGTCATCTCGGAGATCAGAGTTGTTGCCCCCCCAAAAGATCCTTCGAACGGTAGCCAGCGGCGGTCGTCTGCGACCGCCGCTATATCGGCGAGGATCTCGAGCATGGGGGCCGCAATGGTTACCTCTTTCACCGGATGCACGACGTCCCCGTTCTCGATGAGCATCCCCGTGGCTCCAACCGAGAAGTCACCCGATATCGGATTGGCACCCGAATGCACACCGTGGAAGTCCGTAACAAGAAAAGCCCGGCCCCCGTTCCGCAGCAACTGATCTCTATTCTCTCCGGTCGTCTGAAAGGCGAGATTCGTTGGAGCCGGATGCGGGCCCGATTTGAAACCCGAACGCGCTGCGTTGCCCGTCGAATCGCGGCCCTCGCGTCGCGCTGAGGTCAGGTCGTAGAGGTAAGAAACGAGCACGCCATCTCGGATCACCTCGGTGAGGCCCGTTGGGACGCCCTCGGCGTCCCAGGGAGCCGAGCCCGAGGCGCCCGAGGCGCGCCCGTCATCGATCAAGGTCAACTTGTTTGACGCAACGGCTTCTCCCAGACGTCCCGCAAACAGCGACCGTCCCTTCTGCACCGCCTCGCCGGTCAGCACGCCCGCGATCACCCCCAGGAACTGTCCTGCGGTATAGGGCTCGAGGATCACCGGCATCCTGCCCGAAGCGATCTTCGTCGCTCCGAGCAAGGAGACTGCACGGGTTGCCGAGCGTTCCCCGATCTCAACCGCGTCAAGTTCACGCAAACTCCGACCGAGCCCGAACTCGAAGCCGACCTCCGTGTCATCACCCGACGTTGCGATCGCGAGCGAGTAGCACCATGCATTCGATGATGTGTATGCACCTTGAATGCCGGCCGTCGTCGCGATCACGATCTCCGAGAAGGAATCGGAGTAGACCGAGTCCTCCACATTCGTGACGCGAGGGTCGGCCCCACGCGTCGCGCTGTCCAACTCCAGGGCGAAGGCAACCCGCTCATCGGACGTCACCGACGCAAAGCTCGGATCGAACAGACCTGGGACGTCCCGTGGCGGCGTCTTCCAGGCGGAGGCAAGCCCAACGGCCTCGTCAGGAGAGGCGAACCGTGCGTTAGTTCGAGCCCGCTCGACCACCGCATCCAGACCCGGCTCTGTCAGATCCGTCGTGAACGAATAGCCGACCCGATCCCCATCCACGATCCGCACGCCGGCCCCACGCGGTTCGGCAGAAGAAAGTGAATCCACTTGACCCGCGAAGACGCGCACCTCGAACGTCTTGGAGTGCGTGAGGAACGCCTCGAGCTCCTCGGACCCATCGGTACGCTCGACCAGAGTACGCGCCACATCCAAGAGGCTCACGCCTCCGTACCTCCGACCGTCATGTGGCTCAGCAGCACGGTCGGAACCCCGTGGGTAACCGGCGCGCTCTGCCCGTCTTTCCCGCAGACGGCCTCTTTGTGATCGAAGTCGGCCGCCACCGCCTCGATCCGAGCAAGAACATCCGGCCCGTTACCGCTCAGGGTCGCTCCTCGGATTGGATAGGCGAGTTCACCGTCGATGATCATGTAGGCCTCATTCATACCGAACACGAAGTTGCCAGTAGCGGGATTCACTTCTCCTCCGGCGAACGAGGCCGCGAAAACACCGTTCGAAACCGACCGCACGATCTCGGAAGCATCATCCGGGCCTGGTAGTAAATAGGTGTTCGTCATGCGCACGATGGGAAGGTCCGCGTAGCTCTGGCGTCGGCCGTTGCCGGTCGGTGCGGCCCCCAATCGAGTCGCCGACCTCCTGTCGCTGATGTGACCCACGAGCACACCCTGGTCGAACAGCACCGTGCGTTGAGCCGGAGTCCCTTCGTCATCTACGCCGAAGGATCCAAACCTCCCCGGAGCAGATCCGTCATCGACGATGGTTACGATCTCGGAGCCGAAACGCTCACCCTGCCGGCCCGCGTAGACGCTCGCATTCTTCGCAAGAGTGTCTGCTTCCAATCCATGACCGCACGCCTCATGGATCAAGACACCCCCGTGTCCTGAGCCCAGCACAACGGGGAACTCTCCTGCAGGTGAGGGCCTCGCGCCGAGCATCGTGATCGCCTTTTCCCCGGCCTTCGATCCGATCTCTGCCGCGGGGAAATGTTCAAGTAACTCGAAGCCTCCAGTGTGACCCGGTGCTGAGAATCCGGTCGAGATGACATCGTCGCGCGTCGCCACGACCTTGCAAGCGAGACGCACTCGCGTCCGGTCGTCTCTGGCCGAGGTTCCCAAGGAGTTCGCGATCAGGAGCTGCTGGCGCACTTCCATGTATGTGCACGCGACCTGCCGGATCTCTTCCCCGAAACTCCGGGCCGCGTCGTCCGCAGCGTGCAACGCCTCTACCTTGTCGGTTGTATCCACCGTCTCCGGGCGAATCCGAACGGAATGAACGGAGCCTTTCACTTCACAGAGATCGGTGACCGTTCCCGCCTCGGCATCGAGACCTGCACGAGCGGCCCGTGCAGTCTCGAGCAGCGCCGCCTCGGTCAGCAGGTTCGTGTAGGCGTAAGACGCTCGCTCGCCCGCCACCACCCTCACGCCGGCCCCCCGATCGTGCCCAGAAGAAACGCCTTCGACCTTCGAGTCTTCGAGTTGGAGAACGGTCGAGCTCCGGTCCTCGACGAATAACTCGGACCAATCGCCCCCACGACCGAGCGCTTCGGCGAGCACCTTCTGGACCACGTCGTCGGGGATCATGAAGGCAGAATATCCACGGCAACGGTCCTCTTGTACGGAAACCAAGTATCTGTTTGTCAGA